>CAZVCD010000098.1:0-9304 GCA_964625675.1 uncultured Victivallales bacterium
GTGGTGAAATAAACAAAGAGGGCAGTATAGACTTAGACGGGCTTAAAAAAGGGATGAAAGGCGTTTACGGCTTTTCTGTAAAAAATGCTACTGGAGGAAAAACCGTCGTGGAACCCTTTGGCAATATCAAAAAAACACCAAAAGGACCTAAAGTTGAAGAAGTTCGGGAACCTATTACAGATGTTTTTGATGAAAAAGACAAAATTATGGTTATTGTTGAAATGCCGGGTGTCGGTAAGAAAGACATTAAACTGGAACTTAAAGGCGATATTTTAGAAATTTCTGCAGAAAACGGTGAAAAAAAATATTCTAAAGAGATTTTGCTTAAAACAAAGTCCCTTAAAGTCGAAAATATGACAAGTTCATATATAAACGGAATACTGGAAATTAATATAAAGAAGTAGGGGAATCAGTGATCAGTGATCGGTGAACTGTAGGGGCGCAATGCTTGCGCCCAATCTGTAACCGGCGAACAGTAGAAACGAAAATTTTTGCGTGTAATTAACGATTGTTGAAAAGAAAACAATTTTGTTTAATATGTCTTATTATGAGTCCTATAGAGCCAATTTCTCCGAGCGATAATATCGTCAGGTAATTTTAAATTAACAATAAGAAGTAAATTATGACTAATAATTTGAAAACATTAAGTTTAAAAGTACAGGAAGCGTTATCAAAGGATGTAGGGAGAGGTATTGCCAGGATAGACCCTAAAGATATGGAAAACCTTGGCTTAAATCTCGGAGATGTAATTGAAATTATGGGAAAAAAAAAGACCGCCGTTAAAATAATGCCATGTTATTCTGAAGATAGGGGAAGAAAAATTATTCAGATTGACGGGATTGTCAGAGAGAATTCAGATGTTGGTCTAGATGACAAGGTTAAAATTACTTCTGCCGAATACTGCCCTGCAAGAAGAATTACACTGGAACCGCTTACAGTTTACAGCAGGCAGAGCAGTTCAGATGATACAAAATATATAGGTTCTCTTATCGAAGGGCTTACGGCTGTAAAAGGCGATATTGTCAGAGCAACCTTATTCGGTTCTAAAAGTCGTGATTTTAAGGTCATAGAAACTGCACCCGACGGGATTATCCAAATAAGCAATTCAACTATGATTAAAATGAAATCCGTTAAGAAGAGCGGCTCTGAAGCAAAAAAAAGATCTTCAACAGTTTCCTATGAAGATATAGGTGGACTTGGCTCTCAGCTTCAGAGGATAAGGGAAATGATAGAGCTTCCTCTCAGGTTTCCACAGGTATTTGAAAGACTTGGAATTGAACCTCCAAAAGGTGTATTTATGTACGGCCCTCCCGGAACGGGCAAAACATTGATCGCCCGTGCTGTCGCACATGAAACAGATGCGTATTTTACCCATATATCCGGGCCGGAAATAATGGGTAAGTTCTATGGTGAAAGCGAAGGCCGTCTCAGAAGTGTCTTTGAAGACGCCCAGAAACACGCACCCGCAATCATTTTTATTGATGAAATAGATGCTATTGCTCCGAAACGTGAAGATATGGGTGGAGAAAAACAGGTTGAAAGACGCGTTGTCGCTCAACTTTTGTCTCTACTTGACGGGCTGGAATCCCGTGGACAGGTTATTGTAATCGGTGCAACAAACATACCAAATACTATTGATCCAGCTTTAAGAAGACCCGGTAGATTCGACAGAGAATTATCTGTTACAATACCTGACAAAAATGGTAGGCTGCAGATTCTGCAAATACATACAAGAGGTATTCCTTTAGCAGAAAGCGTTGATATAAATAGGTTGGCTGAAATAACTCATGGATTTGTTGGCGCGGATCTGGAAGCTCTTGCAAGAGAAGCAGCAATGGTGGCTTTGAGAAAAATTTTCCCAGTAATAGATTTTGAAAAGGCAGATATTCCATATGATGATCTTATGTCACTGGAAATAACTATGGATCACTTTTATGAGGCTATGAAAGAAGTGGAACCCTCAGCAATAAGAGAAGTGTTTGTAGAAGTCCCGGACGTAAAATGGAGTGATGTTGGCGGTGCGGAAAATATTAAAAATGAACTGATAGAAGCCGTGGAATGGCCGCTTAAGTATTCTGATATTTTTGCAAAAGCTAATACATCTCCTCCTAAGGGGATTATTCTGCACGGGATACCCGGAACAGGAAAAACTCTTCTTGCCAAAGCTGTTGCCAATGAAAGCGGTGTTAATTTTATCTCCGTCAAAGGGCCGGAAATTATTAACCGCTACATTGGTGAATCCGAAAGAGGTGTAAGAGAAATATTCAAGAAAGCAAAACAGGCAGCACCTACAATACTATTTCTCGATGAAATAGACAGTCTTGTGCCGAAAAGAGGTTCAAGCTCTACTGATGCACATGTGACAGAACGCGTAATTAGTCAGTTTCTTACTGAAATGGACGGAATTGAAGAACTGAAAGGTGTTTTGGTTCTTGCTGCTACAAATAGAGTTGATCTGATTGATCCGGCACTCCTTAGAAGCGGTAGATTTGACCTTCTGTTTGAAATTCTGCCCCCGGACAGGAAAATACGTGAAGATATATTTAAGATTCATACTAAAAATAAAGCTGTCGCAAAAGATGTGGATCTAAAAAAGTTTTCTGAAATGACAGAAAATATGGTCGGTGCTGATATCGAACTGATTTGTAGAAAAGCATCTATGCTGGCAATACGTGAATTTATTGAAAAACTTCCCAAAAACAGTAAAGCTGAATATTCTGATAAACATTTTTTAATTACAAAAACACACTTTAACGAAGCTTTAAAAATAATAAAAGAACAAAAAAGATAATTAGCCACAAGGGGCGAATAATGATTCGCCCTTATATCGCGTAATACAAAGGTTAATAATAAGGATACTAGAAAAATATGGCGGAAAAAGGAAAATATATTTACGGTATTATATCTGAACAAATAGGTTTGAATGCCTCTAAACTTGAAGCCGAAGGCCTTGAGCTGATATCTCATAAAGATATTCAAGCTGTTGTTAAAGATTTGGAAATAGAAAATAATTTTAACATGACCAAAGAAGAGACAGCTAAAATGCTTGTCCAGCATCAGCAGACGATAGAAAAAATAATGAATATCGGTTGTTCTATTGTTCCCATGAAACTTGGAACTTATGCCGCTGATAAAAATGAAATAGAGAATATTCTGTCTAAAGGATATTCCTTTATTAAAAATATTACAGATGAAGCTACTGGTAAGGTAGAAATTGATATTATCGCATTATGGAGTGATTTTGCTGCGACATTAAAAGAGGTCAGTGAAGAAAAGGAAATTAGCGAGTTTAAACAGAAATTAATGGCAGATCCTACAAAGATAACCATTGAGGACCAGAAACAGATTGGTATTATGATCGGAACGGCTCTTGCCGGGAAAAAGAAAGATTACGCGGATAAAATTCATAAAGCGCTTGCAGGAGTCAGTGTGCACGCAATACCTCATGAAGTAATGAATGATCAGATGTTATTGAATACCGCATTTCTAATAAATAAAAATGAAACAGCACAGTTTGACAGTATGGTTGATGAAGTAAATGCTGAATTTGATGATAAATTGAAGTTCAGGTATGTTGGTCTATTACCATGCTACAGCTTTTATACGCTTGAAGTTGAACATGTCGATTTAGAAGATATAGAATGGGCAAAAGAAAAACTTACACTGAATGATACCGCGGATTTGAAAGAAATTAAAAAAGCCTATAAAGCAGAAGCTATGAAGGTGCATCCGGATAAAAATATTGGTAAAATCGGAGTTGAAGATGAATTTGATGATTTAAATTCAGCATATAAAACAATTTCAGCTTACTGTATTGCATTTGCCGGACAGGGGGAACGCTGTTCATTTAGAAAAAGCGATATTGACAATAACACAGTAATTATAAAATTAAAGGATTAAAATTATATGTATAATAAACTGGGGCTGTATATTTATTGTATTATTCCATTCAACCAGGAAAGAAATTTCGGGCCGATTGGAATTAACGGAGAAGATGTTCTTACTATCGGTTACGAAAACATTGCTATGGTCGTAAGCGGACATCCCATAGGTAAACTTGTAGTTAATAAAGATAATATGCTGACTCATGAAAAAGTTGTTGAAGAAGTAATGAAAGAGTTTGATTGTGTTCTGCCGGTTAGATTCGGAACCGTTGCAGCAAGCGCCGATGAAGTCAGAAATCTTCTTGACAGAAGATTCAGAGAATTCAAAAATGCGTTAAGAGATATGGATCATATGGTAGAACTGAGTGTTAAAGCCAAATGGAAGCATATGGATGTGGTTTTTAAGGAAATTGAAGAAGGGAATAAAGAAATAAGAGCAGCGAAAAAAATTGCAAAAACCAGTAAATCCGGTAATCATGATGATGCTAGGGTTCAAATTGGAAAAATGGTCGAAGAAGCGCTAATTAAGAAAAAGGAAGAAAGTGCTGAAGATATTGTTGACAGGTTGAGAAGAACAAGTTATGACTATAGACTTAATAAAACAACCGGAGATGATATGTTCATGAATGCCGCTTTCCTTGTTGGAAAAGGTAAAGAACTGGAATTTGATTTTATAATGGAAGATATTTCAGAAGAGTTTAAAGACGAGATAGATTTTAAATATTCCGGGCCTTTTCCGGTTTATAATTTTGTTAATATTGCAATTTATCCTGAAGATTGGGAGAAGTAACTAATAATTAAAAGTTAAAAATGATCTGTAGGGGCGCAATGTCTTGCGTCCGATAATGTTGTAGAGACGCAATGTTTGCGTCTGACCACGAGTATCGAACATTGAAAGGAAATTTATGGCCGAAAAAGAAGGAAAATATATTTACTGTATAATAGATTCTAGTTTATCTGAATCCTTCATAAATACAGGGATTGGCGGTAGGGGTGATAATATCTATACTGTTTGTTATAAAAACATAGCAGCAGTGATCAGCAATTCTCCTATTAAGAAGTATAGAGTATCACGTGAAAATATGATGTCTCATGAAAATACTATTGAAGAAGCGATGAAAAGCCATACAATTCTTCCTGTCAAGTTCGGTACCATTACAGAATCAGATAAGGCAATGGAAAATATTTTAGTCAGAGAATATGACAGATTTAATAAAATGCTCAAAAAAATGAAGGATAAAAAAGAACTCGGTCTCAAAGCAATATTAAAAGAGGATGCCATCTATAAACATATACTTGAAAAATATACTGATATTGTAAAGTTTAAAGATATAATTGCTTCCAGACCGCCGGAGAAAACACATTTTCAAAGGGCAAGAATTGGAGAAATGGTCGAAAAAGCACTCGAAAACGAAAAGGCTTTGTATAGAAAGAGAATCTTAAATGCTCTGTCTCCTTTGGCTGAAGATGAGAAAACAAATAAGGAATATGGCGAAAGAATGATTTTAAATGCCGCGTTTCTGGTAAATGATAAAAATGAAGAAAAATTTGATAGTGCCGTTAACAAACTTGATGAAGAGTATGGTGACCTTATAAAATTTAAATATGTGGGCCTGGTTCCGCCTTTTAATTTTGTTAATTTGGTGATAAAGATATAGACTCGATGCATGAAACACCATAATTATCGCAAAGCGATAGTGTTTGGTAGCCCTATGTTTTAACATAGGGAATGAGACAATAAAACAATTTGCACATCAACGAGGTGCTGTAATCTTAGGTGTAATTATGTCCGAAACATTTATCAAATATGATGAGAAATATTGGGATTGAATTTACCGCACTGTGTTGCGGTGCAATCTTGTTTGGATATGCTACTCCGCATTAAAATGTGGGGCTACCAAACATAACCGTTTCACGGTAAAAGAATAATGATATTGAAGCAAAATTGTCGAATATCAAGCATCAAAAAAAGGAACTAAAATGTTTATACTGGATGACATACTGCTTTCTCCGCTAAAAGGATTAACCTGGATAGCAGAGAAAATAAATGAAGTCGCGGAGAAAGAACTGTCTGACGAAGATAGTCTTATGGATAAACTAATGGAATTGCAAATGCGTTTCGAATTGGAGGAGATTGAAGAAGATGAATATAATAAACTTGAAAGCGAATTATTAGAACGCATGGATGCCGCTAGGAAAAAGAATGAAGAAGGAGAGAGTTAATTACGAACGACTCAGGCGATTAAAAATTACGAGCATCTAGCATCGGGAAACGAGCATCGAGTATCTAACAACGAGCATCGAGAAACGAAAAAATGAATGATAAAAAATTACTATATTTATACTGTGTGACAGATAAAGAACCCATGCTTGATAAAGCATCTGAACTGATAGAAAATCTTCATTGTCTCAGCATTGGTGATATGTATGCCGTAGTAAGTGAAGTTTCAAAGGATGACTTTGATAGAGACAATCTGGAGAAAAATATTGCTGACATGGAATGGCTGGAAAAGCATGTTCGTATTCATGAAAGTGTAATTGATGCTGTCATGACCGAAATGGAATTGTCCTTGATACCATTTAAATTTGCAACTGTCTTTTATACAAAGGATTCGCTTGGGTCTTTTATTGCTGATTATTCTGAAACTTTAAAAAAGAACCTGCACTACTTAAGCAATAAAGAAGAGTGGGGGGTAAAAATATTCTTTAATAAAGAACAAATGGAAAAGAGTATTCTTGACAGTGATCAGGATGTGAAAGAGCTTGATGAAAAAATAAGTTCAACTTCTCCTGGAAAAGCTTTTTTTCTTAAAAAGAAGAAAACGGAACTGGTGAAAAATTTAATACAAAGTAAAACTAATGAATATGTAAAGGATTGTTATAAGAATCTCAAAAATCTTAGTGCACAAACTAAAATCAATAAAATTCAGCCAAAAGAATTATCTGGTAAAGAAACTGAAATGATTTTGAATGCGGTGTTTTTAGTTAGTGCGGACAATATACCGAATTTTATGGACTGTGTTCTTGATATTAGAAACAGATACAGTAATAAAGGATTTGACATTGACTGTACTGGACCGTGGCCGGCTTATAATTTCTGTAAAATACAGGAAACCACAAAGGGCACATAAAACGCAGAAAGAAAAATGTAGGGGGCAGATCTATGCCTGTCGGGCGTAGCTTTGGCGAAGACTGATGTCTGTTCTAATGTCGCAAATAACCAAAAAAAGCATAAACATGCAAAGAGTAAAACTTTTTTATGCCTTTTGTGTTTTTGTGGTTTAAAAGGATTTTTACTATGGATGACGAGTTTGATGTTGTAACAAAATCCAAAGAAGTGACTCTGTTGGAAATATTGGATCGGGTTCTGGACAAAGGCGTAGTTATTTCCGGGGACATAGTTATTTCTGTAGCGGATGTGGATTTAATTTATCTGGGACTGAAAGTGATGCTTAGTTCCGTTGAAACAATGGAGCGTTTAAGAGGCGGACCTATGGAGGAAATGGGAGGAGAATCAATATAAAACATGAATATTTCATCAAAGATATACGTTTTTGGTATTGTTGATTCAAATAATATTAATTCAATATCCCTTCCGTGTGGTTTCGAAAGTAATTCGATTTACTGTATCCCACTTCATGACATAGGTATTGTTGTATGCGATTTCTCTGGTAAAATTTCTGATGTAAAAAATGGAGTACTGGTTCACGAAAAAATTATAGAATTATTGATGAACAGTTATACCGTTCTACCAATGAGATTTCAAACGGCTTTCAGTTGTTACGAAAAAACAGTATCAGAACTTTCGAAGCTGTACAACGACTTTAAAGATAATCTTGCAAGACTTTCGCATAAATTTGAATTTGGAATAAAAGTATTATGGCCTGCCGATAAAATACAGGAAAATTTATTAAAAGACAATAAGGAAACAGAGACAAAGGCTATTTTGGGTGTTTCCCCAGCTAAAGACTATTTAAAAAAAAGATATAAGAACTATAAAATAAATGAAATATTAAAACAAAAAGCTAAAATTCTTGTAGATGAAATAGATGAATACTTCACTGATATCGCTATTGAAAAAAAGCTTAGGATTCTACAAACAGATAGGTTGCTTGTAAATGCCGCTTATCTTGTTGACAAATCTCAAAAAGACAAAATCTTTGAAATATTTACACGATTAAAAAAAGATTTTAATGATCTGGAATTCCTGTTCAGCGGTCCCTGGCCGGCATATAATTTTATAAAGATGAAAAAGAAAGATGCTTGATGTCAGATGCCGGATGCTTGATACTCGCTTGCGCGACGACTTGTCTCTAATGTGTTAAAATAATAAGGTGTAAAAATGACCGAGAAGAAAAAAAATGATGGTTTAGCAGAGGAAATACTTGATAATATTCCCGGACTGGGTGGGTTGTTTAAAACTCTGAAGAAATCACCGGCTTTTAAAGAAAAAATGGAAGAGATTAATGATGAACTGGAACGTAAGATAAAAGAAACACCTTTGAAAAAAAGCGATGTAAATACATCATTCGGTTTTTCTATGGGGTCTCCCGGCGGTACCAGATCAGGTGGAACTCGTGAAAAACCTTTTAAGGCACATAAGTCGATGGCAAAAAAGACAGAACCCAGGAAACAGAAAGAATGGCCCGCTGATATTTTTGATGAAGAAGACCATATTAAAATAATAGTTGAAATGCCGGGTGTTGATGAGAAAGAAATTAAAACTAATTTAGAAAATGATGTTATTACTATCTCTTCACTAAGTGTTAAACGTAAATATAGCCATAACCTGAAACTTCCCTGTTCTCCAAAAGGAAATTTAACTAAAAGTTATAAAAATGGTATATTGGAAATAAATATAATGAAATTGTAACCACAAAACACACATAAAACACATTTCATTTAAACAACTAATTAAAAAATAAATTTATGTATTTTGCGCTTATTACGAATTTCTCGTATCCAGCATCGAGTATCGAGTACAGAAAGGTTTTTTACTATGTTAAATACATTTTCAGATTCACCGGAAGATTTTATCGAAGAAATAGAAAAGATACAGAGTGTTCTTCCTGCAAAAATTGATGCTAATCCGGAAAATGTTGAAAAAGGCTTGGCAAAGCTTGTACTGACTATTATTGAATTACTCAGGAAGCTTATGGAAAAACAGAGCATGAGAAGAATTGAAGGGGACTCACTTACAGAGGAAGAAATTGAGCGGCTTGGAGAAACATTGATGAAACTCGAAGAGAAAATGGAAGAGTTAAAAGGGATTTTCGGTCTTGAGGACGAAGAACTTAATCTCAACCTCGGCCCGCTCGGAGATCTAATGTAAAGAAGAAGGGATTTTATGCGTAAACTCATATATATTCCAATTATACATACCGAAGATGATATGGGCTCTATGGCCGAATTTGTTAAGA
>CAZVCD010000099.1:0-9290 GCA_964625675.1 uncultured Victivallales bacterium
GCCCGAAAACGCCAATTTCTTCGTTATGCTCGTTCATAAAACCAATCACTTACAACAGTAAACTCATGGTTTTCTGAACTTCGCATTCCGATAACTATCGGAACGAACTTGACGTTTTCGGACTAAACACTCCAAAAAGTTTACTTATAGTGCAAGTAATATTTAATAATGCAACATAGCTTCTTGTAATTTTTTTTATATTTGTCATATTACTTCATGATAAAATTGAAGAATTATATAAAGAAAATTATGAATAAGATAACATTTAAAGGGAAGTTATTTAAAAAATGTATAAAATATGAGAAAAACTCCTACAGACAAATAAAGGTTTTCGCTATTTTTTCACGTTTTAGATATTTGCCGGTTATTTATATAATTACAACCTTAAGTACCCTATTTAATCCATTCCGGGATTTTTCCATGTTTGCCAATACCATGAAATTTAATTATTCCATCTCATATTGTTAATTTAACCATAATTTTAAGACATGAATTCAGTGAAAAAACACATTAAAACCTCAAAAGTAATTTCCTATTTAATCTCTTTCATTGTCATTGCATTAGGAGGTATTGTGCTTATAGGATGGTACACCCATCAGCCGTCTTTAATTCAGATTAATGCTGCTTTTGTACCCATGGTATTTAATACTGCACTTGGATTCTTCTTAAGTGGTTTATCATTATTTTTTATACTTAAGAATAAAAAGAAAACTGCATTCATATTTGGTTTAGCAGTATTTATAATTGGATCATTAACAATTATCGAATATATTTTTGGGATTAATCTCTACATTGACAATCTTTTTATAGAGCATTATATAATGGTTGGAGATATCATCCCAAGCAGAATGGCTTTTACTACTGCAATATGTTTCTCATTAGCAGGATTTGTATTTATTATCTTCAATTTAAATCTCATAAAGAATAAATTCAATTCTATTCTTGGAGGACTGGCTATTTTAATTCTTGTTATAGCTACAAATGAAGTTCTTGCATACATTATGGATATTGATTTACCTTATGGTTGGGAAAAACTATCACGTATGGCAATACATACCTCTATTGGTTTTATACTGATTAGCCTTGGAGTAATGAGTTGGTTATGGTCGAAATATGAAGATAAAAAATATCTAAAAACATCCATTCAAACCAAAATGATTATCATGATTGTTACTCCAGTCATAATTATCTATGCCTTAATTTCTTATATGAACATTGAAAAGCTTAAAGAGATAACTAAACTAAAAATTAAATCTGAATTGGCTATAACGAGTTACGAGAATGCCAATGATATTGATAAAGAGTTATATAGACTAGAAGAAGTTGTAAAGGAACTCAGACGTGCATTACTCTTTGATCCGAATATAAATAAAGATAAATTATATAGATACCTTGAACAAACTGTAAAATCTGATACAATAATATTTGGATTAAACATTGCCTTTAGCCCTTATATATTTGATAAGAATATGGAATTTTTTGCGCCTTATGTTTATGAAACGGATACTGGCTTAACAAGGACTGATATTGGCTATCGTCATGATTATTATGAAAATAGTAGTGAATGGTTTTATAAAGATAAAAAAGAAACGAAAGCCTCCTGGAGAGAACCATTTATTGATGATGTGAATAAGGATTTATTATTGACCTCTTTTTCAGTTCCTATTTTTAAAGATGAGGAAGTATGGGCAATATTGACGATTAATATTCCATTGGAGGAATTACCAAAATTTCTTACAGATGATAACAACCCAAACACTCATCAATATATCATTTCAACAGAAACCTCCTTTCTTTATAATTCTGTAAATCCGCATGAAATAGGGAAGAAGTTTTTTAATGTTGATTACTCGACCAGATATGATCAAAAAACGTTTGATGAACTTCGAGAAGTTATTATATCAAAGAATGCAGGTAAGTTCGAATTTCAGAGTGCCCGGTCTAAAAGTAATTATTGGATGATTTATGCTCCTCTCCACACAGCACCATGGAAAGTATATATCGGATTAACAGAAGAGGATGCACTCAAAGACATCAACCAAGAGATTTTAATCCAAATACGAATACTGTTAGCAGTAATCATTCTACTTTTCATCATAATATTCATCATCTCCAGAAAGATCACAATACCAATTAAACGTCTTTCCGACGCAGCAAAAAACATTTCTAAAGGTTTGTATAATACCAATTTAAGTATCAAATCTAAGAGTGAGATTGGCCAATTAGCTAATTCATTCAATTTCATGAGTCAGAAGATTGTTGAACGTGAGCAAGAGTTATTAGATTTTCAAGAAAACTTAGAATTAAAAGTTGAAGAAAGAACTGCTGATCTTAAGGTACGTGAGATCCAATTAAAAGAAAGCAAAGAGAGGCTTAATCTTGCTTTGGAATCTGCAAAAATGGGAAGTTGGGACTATATAATAGGTGAGAATAAGTTAATTTTTGATGAGGCAAAAGAGGCATTATATGGATTGAAAGCAGGTGAATTTGATGGTACTCTTGATGGATGGTTAAAATATATTCATCCGGAAGATCTTGACAATGTAATAAAGAATGTACAGAATGCTATTGCAAAAGGTGATCGCTATGATGATGAATATAGGGCCATTACTGGAACTGGTGAATTACGATATATAACAACACGTGGTGTGTTTTTTAGAAATCAAGATGGGACTGTTCAAAGAGGCACAGGTCTTTCATGGGATGTAACAGCTAAGAAAAAAGCAGAAGAAGAATTAAAAGAAGCCAAAGAAATTGCAGAGGCTGCAACACTATCAAAAAGCCAGTTCCTGGCTACGATGAGTCATGAAATACGGACTCCGATGAATGCTATTATCGGACTTTCTAATTTGGCTTTGAAAACGGACCTTAATGCTAAACAAAGAGATTATTTGGAGAAAGTTGACAGATCTGCTTTTTCTCTTTTAGGTATTATAAACGACATACTTGATTTTTCAAAAATAGAAGCCGGCAAACTGAATATTGAAAATGTAGCTTTTGATTTAGAGCAAGTATTTGAGAATGTGGCGAATTTGAATGCAGGTAAGGCACAGGATAAAGGCCTGGAGTTTAGCTTACATATCTCCAATGACGTTCCATTATATTTAATTGGTGACTCATTACGCATAGGCCAGATAATAACCAACTATTGTAGCAATGCCATAAAGTTTACAGAAAAAGGGGAAGTGGTAGTTGATGTTTCGGTTGGCGAGCGATTGGAAGATCACAAGATGAAATTGAATTTTTCTGTAAAAGACACAGGTGTTGGATTAACAGAAGAACAACAGGGAAAAATGTTCCAGGAGTTTAGTCAGGCCGATAGTTCAACTACTAGAAAATATGGAGGCACCGGCCTTGGTTTAGCCATTAGCAAACGCCTTGCTGAGTTAATGGGTGGAACCTGCTGGTTGGAGAGTGAAAAAGGAAAAGGCAGCACTTTTTTCTTCAGCGTAATTGTAGAAGGGCAGGACGATAATAAACGTGCTCAATTCCATGCTCCCCAGGATATGAAATCCTTAAAGGTTATTGGTTGTGATGACAATGCTACGGCAAGATTTATCTTAAAAGAAACCATCGAAACATTTGGGTTTAACATCGAGCTGGTAGAGTCAGGAGAGGAATGTATTGAAGAACTCAGAAGTAACACCTATGATTTAATCATAATTGATTGGTTAATGCCAGGAATGGATGGATTGGAGACGGTTAAACAGATAAAAGGTGAATCCGCATTATCTAACATACCGGTTATTCTTATGAGTGCCTTCGGGAATGAAGATGTGGAAAAAGAGGCCTATGGACATGGTATTAATCGCTTTATTTCAAAACCATATTCCTATTCAACTTTATTCGATACGATCATGGATGTTTTTGGAAAGGATATCAGAACTTCCAGAACAAGAATAGAGAAAGGGAAAAAGCATGAGACAGCACTTCAAAATATTACCGGAGCGACCATTCTACTTACAGAGGATAATGAGATCAATCAGCAGGTGGCCACAGAATTACTGGAAGACGAAGGCTTTGTTGTTGAGATAGCCAACAATGGCCTGGAGGCGGTAGAAAAAATGAAAACTTCCGGTGAACCTTCAAAATATGCATTGGTATTTATGGATATCCAGATGCCTGTCATGGATGGGCTGACTGCGACAGAGGAAATCAGAAAACTAAAACAATATGATGAAGTGCCGATCATAGCAATGACCGCTGATGCCATGTCGGGAGTTAAGGAGAAATGCCTTGATTTGGGAATGAACGATATGGTAACCAAACCCATTGATCCCGATTCAATGTTTGGAGTGATGGTTGAGTGGATCAAACCCGGTGAGCAGTTGGCAGTGGGAAGTTCTCAGTCCACAGTCCACAGTCCGCAGTCGCCAAAGAAAAAGGATCAGGATGTTGAAATTCCAGCTATCCCTGGACTGAACATTGAAGCGGCTTTGAAGAGATTGAATAACAAAAAATCCCTCTATCTGAATATTCTAAAGAAGTTTGCAGAGAACAACAAAGAGGTTGCCAAAGAGATCTCAACCACCTACAACAAAAAGGACTATGATACTGCCAAGCGTGTTATTCACACGTTGAAAGGCGTAAGTGGGAACATAGGAGCTGATAACATCAATGAATTTTCCAAAGTTGTTGAGCAGGATATTGTGGATCGTAAAGATGATGAGGTGAAAGAAGGTCTGTTGGCTCTTGACCAACAAATTCAGCAACTGATCATCGCTATTTCTGATTCTCTTGGTTTAAAGGAGGAAAAGGAAACGGTTGAACTAGACAAAGAAAAGGTTAAGGAGCTTCTTCCTCAACTAAAAGAATTAATTGAAAAGAAAAAACCGAAAGCCAAGGTATTGATTAAGGAACTTGATGAAGCAGGATTAAAAAGCAAAGAATTTGATGATTTGAAGAGGGCAGTAGGTAAGTATGATTTTAAGAAAGCGATAATAGCATTCAGGGAGATTGAAGAAACACTAAAGTAAAAGAAAGTTTAAATATAAAAAAGGAAACCATGAAAAAAGAGACAAATAACAGTAACACGGATTTAGACTTCATTGTATGTCATAGTGAAGAAATCGATACTGAAGATGCAGTTAAAGAACTGATTGAGCAAGCTGAATCAAAATTAAATGGAAGGATACCTAATGCGTGTATCCTGTTTTCAGCGATTGATTATGAATTCCAAACTTTTCTGGATGAAATAACAATGAAATGGAATGGAATCCAATTGGTTGGCGGAACAACTGATGGCGAAATGTCCTCTGAATTAGGTTTTGCAGAAGACTCGGTGGTTATGCTACTGTTTAAATCTGATTCAATTGTATTTTCCGCAGGAGTGGGCGATTCACTTTCAGAAGACATTGATAATGCCTGTAAGAAAGCAGTGGTTGAGGCTACTGAAGGTTTCGATAGTGAACCAAGACTTTGCTTTACTATACCAGGGAATGTGGGCACTCAAAATGATAAGATTATTGCTTCCTTAAAAAACCTGCTAAACGACAAGGTACCGATTTTCGGTGGTGTTCCCGGGGATCAATGGCGTTTTAAAGTGCAATATCAATTTTGCGGGAATAAGGTTTATACCGATTCTGTACCTATCTTATTATTCTCTGGTAGTTTTGTCTTTGAGTATGGTGTTGATAGTGGCTGGATTCCTCTGGGTGAACCTGGTAAAGTAACCAAAACTGAAGGAAATATTGTCTATGAAATTAATAATAAGCCCGCTATCGATTTCTATAAAAATAGTCTGGGTGAGCTAAATGAAGCAGGGCCTGAGTTTCCTATTCTTGTTTTGAATGAGCAAAATAATATCTTATTTCAAAGGACACCCTTTCAGGTTTTGACAGATCAAAATGGAGCAATTGTTTTTCTTGGGGAAATCAATTTGGGAGCAAAAGTACAGATTGCAAATGCGCCTAGGGATACAATTATTGATGGTTCTCGAAAGTCAATTAATGATGCCCTTAATAAATTAGGAAAAGACCCAAAGGTTAAAGGATGTTTATTTATTTCGTGTGCAGGTAGAAAATTGCTATTAGGTACACGAACAAAGGATGAGATTGCAACAGCCCGGGAAATATTGGGAAATGATGTTCCCATGGCAGGTTTTTATTCTTATTCAGAAGTATGCCCGTTAAAAATGGATCCCAAAAATTCTGCGCTTCACAACCAAACCTTTATAACTTTACTATTTGGATAAAATCATTAGATATGGAACAAAATCAAGAATTGGAAGAACAACTAAAAAGTATTATTAAAGAGAATAAAATACTTCTTAGGAAGCTTCAGAGAAGTGAGCAGAACATGAAACACCTGGAAGATGCAAAAGATCGTACTTCTCGTCTTTACATGAACATGATAAAGGATCTCGATATTGAGAAAGCAAAAATAAAAGAAGCAAATAGAATTATATCTTCTAATAATTTAGCCCTTAATGAGAATGCCATAATCTCACGTACAGATACAAAAGGAATAATTACATACGTTAATAACAACTTTTGTGAATTAGCTAAATATTCCAAAAATGAATTAATTGGACGGAATCATAATATTGTAAATTCTGGCTATCATTCAAAAGAGTTATGGAAGAGTTTGTGGCGCACCATTAAAAAGGGTGAGGTTTGGCGCGAAGAGATTTGTAATAGAGCAAAGGATGGTTCAATTTATTGGGTTGATTCAGCCATTGCCCCAATTTTTGACGATCATGGGCAACCACAAGAATTTATATCAATTCGTTTTGATATTACAGATAAGAAAAAATCAGAAGCTGCTTTACTTGAAAGCAAAGAACGATTTGCACTAACTACTTCAGGAAGCGGTGATGGCTTATGGGATTTTGATATTCCCGGTAAAAATTTCTGGTATTCAGATCGTTTTCGAGAATTATTGGGATACAAAGATGAACAAGACTATCCGAATAAATTGGAATCATGGAGTGACGGACTCCACCCAGATGATAGCAAAGCAACCTTGAAGGCTTTCAAATCACACCTTGAAAATGGCACACCCTATGATGTGGAATACCGCCTTGTAACAAAGCAAGGTGAATGGAGGTGGTTTAATGCCAGAGGTAAATCCTTACGAGATAAACATGGGGTATCATATAGAGCAGCAGGTTCAATAACTGATATTACCGAACGAAAAAACGCAGAAGAAGAAATAAAGAAGAATGAAGAACAGCTTAGTACCCTGATAGAAAATATTCCAGGCGTTTCATACCGGTACCTCCCAAATGATCCTTGGACCATGTTGTTTCTTAGTCAAGAAATTGAAACACTGTCGGGATTTCAGGTTAAAGACTTCATGGGTGATAATCCAAACCTTACTTTTGGTGATATTATGCATCCTGATGATCGTGAATCAACTTCTGCAAAAGCAGCAAAAGCGATTTCCAATCATGAATCATATATTTTAAAATATCGAATAATCAATAAAAATGGTAGTACACATTGGGTGCACGGTCGCGGACAAGGAATTTATGATAAAGATGGTAATGCAACTTATTTAGATGGAACCATCTTTGATATGACAGAGCAAACGTTAATGGAAGCAAAATTGGAAGCAGAACAAACACGCCTTCAATTGATACTTGATACCAGCCCAATAGCTGTAGTCATAACTTCAGATGCAGTTATACAATATGCCAATGATAACGTTAGATCTATTTTTGGTTTAACAGTTGGAGATTCAACACCTCAAAACTATGTAAACATTGAAGACAGGAATTATATTTTTAGTGAACTTAAAAACGGAAAAACTGTTGAAAATTATCATATACAGTTTTTTGATAAAGACAATAATATTCTTGACACCATTGTAAATTACTACTTCACCAATTATAATGGCAAGCAGAGTATAATGGCATGGATTGTTGATGTAACTGATTTAAAAAAGGTTGAAGAAGAAATCAGAAAAAATGAAGAACGATTAAAAATCCTTGTCAATACAATTCCCGGTACTGTTTTCCAATGTTTAATCAATAAAGATTGGACAACACTTTTTATGAGTGATGAAATTGAAACACTTTCGGGTTATCCTGCTTCTGATTTTGTGCAAAATAAGGTTCGAACCTTCGCTAGCATTATTCATCCAGAAGATAATGAGAAGATAGGTGAAGTGGTCTCAAGAGCAATTGAGAAACACCAATCTTATACTGTTGAATATCGCATTTTCGATTATAAAGGAGAAATTAAGTACATTTTCGAAAAGGGTCAGGCCGAATATGATTCGAAAGGGAAACCTGTTGTTTTGGATGGAACAATAATAGACATGACTGAACGTAAAAAAGCTGAATCAGAACTGTCATTGCTTAATGAATTGGTATTTGGCTCACTTGAATCAGCAGATGTTGGTGCCTGGTGGATAGATTTTAAAAAAGAAGACGTTTTTCATGCGTTGGACACAACAGCAAATCTTATTGGACTTGAAGTAGACAAATCTGGTGATAAATCATACAGTATTAGTGAATGGGCTGAAATATTGAACAAGACAGGAGAACTGAATGCAGATTATAAAACATTGATAGAGGATACTTTTGATAAATTTTTGGGTGCAATTTCTGGTAAATACGAATCTTATAATGCTACTTATCCAATATTACGGAAAGACGGATCTGTGAAATGGATAACGGCAAGAGCAAATGTTCCAAAAAGAAAAACTGATGGAAGCGCTTTGCTGATGACAGGAACATTAATTGACATTACTGATCGAAAAGAGTCTGAAAAAATACTACAAGAATCAGAAGAGAAAGGACGATTAATTCTAGAATCTGCTGGTGAGGGTATTCTAGGTGTCGATAATAAGGGTGTCACAACTTTTGTGAATTCTTCAGCTCTGAACTTGTTAGGATATAAGTATAAAGAGATTATAGGACAAAATATTCACGAATTAACTCATTATAAATATGCTGACGGATCTGACTTCCCCGTTGAAAGGTGTTCTATGTATAAAACGTATATTGATGGGTCAACCAATCATATTGATGATGAGGTATTATGGAGAAAAGACTTAAGTTCATTTCCAGTGGACTACACTAGCAAACCAATATTCAAAAATGGTGAATGTGTTGGAGCAGTGATTACATTTAGCGATATAACAGAGCGAAAAAAAATCGAAAAGAAGCTTGAAAAGGCCAAAGGAGTTGCAGAAGAAGCCACCCAAGCAAAAAGCCAATTTTTAGCGACTATGTCGCATGAAATTCGAACCCCAATGAATGCCATTATTGGACTATCTAACCTAGCACTGTAATATCCCCCTTTATAAGACGACGCTAATGTAGACATTTTTCTAAATTTATT
>CAZVCD010000100.1:0-9174 GCA_964625675.1 uncultured Victivallales bacterium
CGCGCTGATCATATTGAATTTTTTGCTAAAAAGATAAGTAAAGCAATAATTGAAAAAATATACCCTGTTTGCAAGTGTAAAGTTTTCTTTGAGCCTGGAAGATGGATATGCAATGACTCTATGCATCTTATATTGTCGGTTGTAGATAAAAAAAACAGTAACACTATTGTAACTGATGCAGGGACAAATGCCATAGGCTGGGAAAGATTTGAAACTGACTATTTTCCTGTGCTTAATTTGAGCAGACCGAGCTTAAAAGAACAGTCGTGCAATATCTACGGCTCTCTATGTACACCGCATGACATCTGGGGATTCTCATATTGGGGATCAGATATTAATGTTGGTGATATTCTTATGATCCCAATGCAGGGTGCATACACATACAGCCTGAGACAAAACTTTATTAAACCTTTACCTAAAGTTGTAGTCTTATAAATTGATAATATTAAAAATAAGCATTTTAAGGAAGTAAAAATTATTTAACTTCTATTAATCAAAAACCTAAAGGAAAGGAATAAAAATGAAAGCCGCGAGATTAGATCAAATCAGGTATATAAAGTGTTTGAGCAGAAAGAAAAGTAAGTACGATTTCTATGACGATGAATTTGATGATGACAATGATGACTTTGATGATGACAATGATGACTTTGATGATGACAATGACGATGACTTTGATGAAATAATTGAAAAGAAAAAGAAAAGATAATTAAATATCTGAGATATTTAAAATAAGTATATTAGACAAGTTCCTGTACTAAAAACGTGATTTATTAAATCAAACGGCCAGTGTACCGGATTATTAGTTTTTCCTAAAAAAACTCAATTATATATATTGAGTTAACCTATATAGCTTTAGTTATATTTGAAAACTTTTACGGCTGCATTCAACGCAGGAGATTATACGATGAAAAAGCTAGTTGTTGTTGCAATTGGAGGTAATTCTCTGATAACTGACAATGAACATCAATCTATTAGTGATCAATACAAAGCAGTATGCGAAACAGCTCATCATATTGCTGATCTGATAGAATATGGTTATGATGTTGTCGTCAGTCATGGCAACGGCCCACAAGTCGGCTTTATTTTAAGAAGAGCAGAGATAGCTGCTGAAGTTGATAATATACATCTTGTTCCTCTTGTGAATTGTGACGCTGACACACAGGGTTCTATTGGGTATCAAATCCAACAGGCAATGGACAATGAATTTAGAAAAAGACAATTAATGGAACAGCTAGACAACTCCTTAATGAAAGGCAAGATACTTAAAACAGCAGTTACTATTATAACACAGGTTGCTGTAGATAAAAATGATCCGGCTTTTACAAATCCCTCAAAACCTATAGGTTCTTTTTATTCAGAAGAACAAATGGAAGAAATTAATCAAATACATCCAGAGTGGAATATGATAAATGATGCCGGACGCGGCTATAGACGTGTTGTTCCATCCCCAAAACCCACTATGATACTAGAACAAGAAGCTATTGAAATATTATTGAAAGCAGGCTTTTGTGTAATTGCTGCAGGTGGAGGAGGAATTCCTGTTATTAAAACTGAAGATAATCAATGGGTAGGTATCGATGCTGTTATTGATAAAGATTTTGCTACAAGCCTGTTGGCAAACCAGTTAAACGCTAATTTACTCGTTATATCTACAGGGATTGAAAAGGTTTATATCAACTTTGGTAAGCCAAGCCAGAAGGGACTAGACAAAATAACGGCTAAAGAAGCTAAAGAATATATTAAGCAAGGCCATTTTGCACCTGGAAGTATGCTCCCAAAAATGCAGGCTGCTATACAGTTTTTAGAAAACGGCGGCAAAGAAGCTATTATCACATCTCCGAAAAATCTCAAAAATGCGACTATGGGCTTGACCGGCACACATATAGTTCCATAACGTTAAAATAAACCATGAGAAGAAATTATTTAAGAAAATTCAATTGTAAACACTAGAAAGAAAAACTAAGATGAAAAATATTTGTATTATTGTATCTGCTTTAATATTATGTAGCGGATGTGTGTCAAATAGAGATAAAAAAATATCAACTACTAATAAAAATTCTTTGCAGGATAGAATGGTCGAAAGTTGGTATCCCGTCCTCTTCAATAAATACAATCAAAATAAAATTGACAAGATTATAAATTCAATAAAAAACGGAAAAGTTAAACGTATTACTATTTCATATGACAATAACGTAATTCTTGCTGAACAGATTAAAAAAGGTATTCAGAAAGAACTTAATTTCGCTATTTTAATGAAATATATGAAAACAAAAAATGCAGAAAGAGTAAAATACGACCATGATAGAGTTGTTGTAACTATATATCGTTAAAAAATATATTTGAATAAATATTAGTTGCGAATTATAGATACCGCATTGGAAGAAGTGATAATAACATATTTCAAAAAAATAATTCTTTCAAACAAACCTTAAGTCCTGACTTTGTACGGGACAGAGGCGGCAGTCGCAACGAACTGAGTATCAAAAAGGTAAAGAAATGAGTGATCACTTTGAACTTACAAATGATTTGTCTAAGAAAGAACTAAAGAAGCTTAAGCTTAAGCTTTGTCCTTCTGCACCAAAAAATTCTAATTCTCAAGCTATTAAAAATTGTGGGAGTATAGCAAAACTGAATAAAATATATAAGAATGCACTTAAACGTAAATTTCTTGTTTTTGAAAGTACAGGGAGATAAAGGTGAATAAAAATTATATAAATTGTGTTGATTGTAAACATCATTTATTTTTAATTACCAAAAATGCTAAATGTCTGCTATCTAAAACAGACCTAGGGCATGCCGTAATATATAATAACTGTAGTCTGGAAAGGTCTATGAACGGAAGCTGCTGTATAAATGCAGCAAAGTTTGAAGAAGCAGAGTGATTTGTGATTTTTCGTTTATTTAAAAAGAATTTGTAACCTCTAATTTAAAAATATTGTAATACTTTATCAATTAATATATAATCCGTTATTAAATAATAATCTTTCACAACTGAGGAGGTAGTTTATGAAAATGAAGAAAGTAAGTTCTGCTGTAAAAAGACTGGATGAAAGCAGGACATTGTTGGATTTTTTAAATACCTTTTACAAAGATAAAAGGATAAAACCTGTAGATAAAACAAGCTCTTTTTTTAGTAATTTCAAGATTATGGAAAATTTTTGGGATTGGCTAGACGCTCAGGATATTCATTCTGATAAATTAAAGTTTCTTATAGATGATATAGGAATTGAAAAGCAAAAGTATTTATTGAAAAACCCCTTTATAAATGCACAATTTAATGATAAAAATGATAAAAATGATAAAAATGATGAAAATTACGATGACAAGGAAAGTACTATAGATTTCCATGGTGAAGACGAAGAAATCTATCAGTATAATTAATTTTATATTAGAAAAATGAAGCTTACAAGAATGATTATAGAAGATATAATAAATTTTAACAGGTTAAGAAAAACAAGTATTCCATATGAGCTTGTAAAAAAACATAACGGCACATGGAATCATAATGATTGGCTGGATTTCTGCAGTCAAATTTCTGACGCAGGATATTACCCGATAAACTTAAACAGAGTCGGCTCGCTTCTAGAATCATTGAAAAAAGAATTATAGTATCGGAGGAAAAATGAAGAACACTGAAAATAGTTATCCTTGTCTGAATTGCAACTCAGATAATTGTGATCACTGCAAATACAATGAAGATTCGGAACAATACGAGCTTCCCAAAAAAGAACAGGATGTCTCAGATGAAATGCGGACTAAAGACTTAAGTAAAAAGCCTTAGTCGTCGGTTACATGTGTTCTATTACAACCTCAATCATATGTTCGGAGGGGATAGCCGGTTTATTATCGCATTATCCTGAACTTCTTAACCTTTGAAATTTGGCAGCATATCTGCAGAAAATATTTTAATAACAGTGTATAGAAATAAAGTTCAAAAGTATAATTTCAGTTTAATGAAGTTAGAAGCTAATCTTATAAAATAGGAGATCTTAAAAGTGAATATGATTGTAAAAATTAAAAAAAGAAAAAGTCTAATTATCTTAGGTATTACCTGCTCAATGTGTGCTTTTTGTTTTACTGCTTTTTCAGCTGTAACTACAAAGCAGATTACGCAGAAATTTGATAAACATTACGGGCAGGTTGAAGTTGGCGGAAGAACAGTCGGCATTGAATTCCACAGAAGCTGGCCGACACCCTCAAGAATCAGTTTTTACTATCCTGTGGCCAACAGCATAGAGTTCAGCAATGACTACTGGAAACGTTACGAGTCAATGCCGTTTGATATAAAACTGAAGGTCGGAGATAAAGAAACGCAGCTTGGACGCGATCCATACACGTATGAATACGTACCATATGCTGTTAATTTCTCGAAAGATTTTGAAGGATATAATGTAGATTTTGACTATAATTTCGGCGATACTCTCCCTATCGCTGTAATGAAAATAAATATTCAGAATACTTCAAAAGAAACTCAGACTTTTGATTTAGATATGGCACTCAAAACTTCAATTCATACCTGCCATACTTATACGTTACTTACAAAAGCTGACGTAAGTTGTTCAAATGATAATACTGTCTGCATAACAGATTTTAATGGAAACAAAGACGCGGATAATGTTGCTGTCTTTATAGCTAATGCCGGTATGAAACCAACAGCATTTAATTCAAAAACAGGGAAAGAAGTTAGCGATCCTGTAACCGCATACAGTTACAAAAAAGAATTGAACCCTGGACAGAAAATGACTGTTATCTGGCTGATTGGCCAGAGTAAGCATGATGAAGTTACAGCAATTGTTGAAAAATCGTTGAAAAACTGGAAAACCGATGTTAAAGCTTTAGAAAAAAGAGTTTTAGATTTTGTTAATATTGATAACTTTAAAATCAATGATCCTACTTTGATGGAAACAGGATGGTGGTCAAAAGCTGAAGTAGCAAGTTTATCACATTATATTGACGGCGAATATATTTCTATGCCGTGTCCCGCTGAGTATAACTTCTTCTTTACACATGATCTGCTTGTAACCGGTCTCGGCGTTGTTCTGTTTGATCCTGGGTTTGTTAAGCACGGCTTTGAGTTTCTTCTAAAACACTATGATAAAAAAAATAATATCTTAGAACATGCTTATTACTGGAAAGACGGCAAATATGTTACTGAATATGTAAGCCCTTCGCATTGGAACAATCTATGGTTTATTATTTCTGCAAGCTCATATCTAAAACATACTAATGATATAACTACAGTAAAAAAACTGTTTCCCATTATGACTGTAAGTATGAACAGGATACTAACGAGTGTTGAAAAAGACGGCCTCGTTCATGCACGTTATCCTGACTGGTGGGATGCCGGCAATGTTTATGGTGCCAGGGCATATGTTACGATTCTTGCATACAGATCATTGCAGGATTATGTATATACTGCTTTGACAATTGGGGATGCTGGGAAAAACTTAACAGAATATCTGGTAACTGCTCAGAAAATGAAACAGGCACTGGTTGATAAGCTTTGGGACAAAGATAAAAAATATCTTATGAACCAGCTGATAGCAAAAGATGGAACAATGGATGAACACTATTATATTGGTTCACTGCTTGCTCCGGCCTATGGTGCTCTTGATAAGGAAAAATCTAAAGAACTTTTAGATACAACAGAAAAAGAACTTCTTGATAAAAAACTCGGTGTTCGCGTAGCTATGCCTATGGATTTTGAAAAACTGGAAAAAGTATATAAGTTTGTTAATCATGAAGAGGGTATGCCGGGCTATTACTTCAACGGTGCTATCTGGCCCCAGGGTAATATCTGGTATGCTGTTGCTCTTATTGCTAACGGACAGTTGAATAAAGCTGAAGAAGTTATTAAAAAATATATTACAATTGAGGGAATTAAAAACAGCCCTAATGGTCAGCCTTCTTTCTATGAAACAAGAATTACAGCTGATAGTAAGCTGTATGGGCAGATTGATAAGCCCTCATTCTTATGGCAGGGCGGATGGTATTTCTACATACTTTATCAGTTAGCAGGAATGAGAGAAAACCCATGGAATATCAGCTTTGTTCCTGAAATGCCTGACAGTTTTAATGATGTAAGTTATAAAGTTACGCTTCATGGTAACCTCTGCAATGTAAAGAACAATGGAACAGGTGAATACTTTAAACATATTGAAGTTGACGGAAAAGCCGTGAATTCTGCAGTAGTTACGGGTCCAGCAAAAGAAATGATATTGACCCGCGGCATACCTCAACAGCCTTATTTAGCTCAAGCTGAATGTATTGTCAAAGAAGTTAATTATGCGGATAACAAACTTGATATAAAAGTAGAAGTTGTTAAAGGTCAGCAGGTTGATGTTACGGTAGTTTCACCGTTTGAAATAGTTCAAGCTGTAGTTAACGGTGTTCCTGCAAATAAGGCATTTGTCGCTTCAAAAGTAAATGGAGCTTATACATATAGTTTTAATTTTGAAGCTTCAGAATCAAACACAATTGTAACTTTCCAATTTAAATAATTTATACAACCCCCGATGCTGTGCATCGGGGGTTGTAAATCCTCCATGTATTAACTAAAGGGAAAATAATATGGAAAGATGATTTTTATTATTGATGCTGAAATCGTAGATGAAGAAGAAAAAAACAAATTTTGTTTTAGTGATTTAGCGGTTATTCCATCACTAAATCACTAAATATAGGATTGTTGGACTAATTAAAGTCGTAAATTAAAAAAAAGGGAAACAACATGAGTATTAAACCTCTTGGAGATCGTGTACTAGTCGAGTCAGTTGAAGAAAAAGAACAGATTAAAGGCGGAATTCTTATTCCTGACAGTGCAAAAGAAAAAACTCAGGAAGCGATAGTTATTGCTCTTGGAACAGGTAAGACTGATGACAAAGGCAAAAAAAAACCTTTCGATGTTAAAGTCGGTGATCTCGTTCTTACAAGCAAATATGGTGGAACTGAAGTGAAATATAATGACAAAGAATATAAGATTTTAAGTTCAGACGATATTCAGGCTCTTATTGAGAAATAAGCTCTATTTATTTTATCAAATTAGTGAATTAGTCAAAGATAATTTCATAAAATAGGAATTTGTTTTTTTGCCTGTTAATGCAATAAT
Source organism: uncultured Victivallales bacterium (assembly GCA_964625675.1). Lineage (GTDB taxonomy): Bacteria > Verrucomicrobiota > Lentisphaeria > Victivallales > GWF2-38-69. The sequence continues at coordinate 7,106 of CAZVCD010000100.1, forward strand.
ATCATATTTCCTATCTAAACTGAAAACAATAAAAACAAGTTTAATTGTTATTTTAGGAGAATATAATAATGTCAGGAAAACAACTACTTTTTGATGACAAGGCTCGCCGCGCTCTTTTGATCGGTGTAGAAAAATTAAGCAAAGCTGTAAAAACTACCCTGGGACCAAAAGGACGTAATGTCGTTATTGATAAAAAATTTGGTTCACCAACTATTACTAAAGACGGAGTTACAGTAGCAAAAGAAATTGAATTTGAAGATCCCTTTGAAAACATGGGCGCACAAATGGTACGTGAAGTCGCAAGTAAAACTTCAGATATAGCCGGTGACGGAACAACTACTGCTACAGTTTTAGCTGAAGCAATTTATCGTCAGGGACTAAAAAATGTTACAGCCGGTGCTAATCCTATGAGCATTAAACGCGGTATTGAAAAATCCGTTGAAGTTGTAGTCGCTGAATTAGCAAAATTAAGTCTTGTTGTTGAAGATCGCGCACAGGTAGCACAGGTAGCTACTATTTCAGCTAATGGAGACTTTGCTATTGGTGAAACTATTGCTGATGCCATGGATAAAGTTGGTAAAGACGGTACAATCACTGTAGAAGAAGCTAAAACAATCGAAACAACACTTGATGTCGTTGAAGGTATGCAGTTTGATAAAGGTTACCTTTCACCATATTTTGTAACAGATTCAGAAAATATGGAAGTCATGCTGGAAGATTGTTTAATTCTTATCCATGAAAAGAAAATTAGTAATTTAAACGATATGCTTCCACTGCTTCAGGCTGCAGCAAAACAGGGTAAACCTCTGTTAATTATTGCTGAAGATGTTGAAGGCGAGGCTCTTGCAACTCTAGTAGTAAATAAACTTCGTGGTACTCTTAATGTATGCGCAGTGAAAGCTCCTGGTTTCGGTGACCGTCGTAAAGCTATACTTGAAGATATTGCTGTCTTAACCGGTGGAACATGTATTGTTGAAGATCTCGGTATTAAGCTTGACACAGTTACTGTCGAACAACTTGGAAAAGCAAAAAGAATTACTATTGATAAAGAAACTACTACAATAGTAGAAGGTGCTGGTAAACAAGCTGATATTATCGGAAGAGTAAATCAGATCCGTAGAGAGATTGAAGAAACAACATCTGATTACGATAGAGAAAAATTACAGGAACGACTTGCTAAACTTGCCGGTGGCGTTGCCGTAATTAATGTTGGTGCAGCTACTGAAACAGAAATGAAAGAAAAGAAGGCTCGTGTAGAAGATGCTCTTCATGCAACTAGAGCCGCTGTTGAAGAAGGTATTGTAGCTGGTGGCGGTGTTGCTTTATTGCGTGCAATAAAAGCTTTAGACGCACTTAAACTCGATGGTGATGAAGCTATAGGTCTTGATATTATTAGACGTGCTGTTGAAGAACCTGTTCGTCAGCTTGCAGCTAACGGCGGTTATGAAGGCTCTGTAGTGGTAAAAGAAGTTCTTGCTAAAAAGGGTAATGAAGGTTTTGATGTTGCAAAAGGCGTATATACAAATATGGTTGACTCCGGTATCATCGATCCTACTAAAGTAACACGTTCAGCTCTTCAGAATTCCGCTTCAATTGCCGGACTTCTTTTGACAACTGAATGCCTGATTACAGATCTTCCTGAAAAAGATGCATCAATGCCTGGTGGCGCTCCTGGAATGGGCGGTATGATGTAATTCCACTTTTTCACGATACACATTATTAAAAGGGCGCACTTGCGTCCTTTTTTTATTTTTGGATAGGTGAGGAGATTAAGTAGTATTTTTACAATGAAACCGATACTTAAAATATGGGAAACTGACACCAGATATTATAAAGCAAACCTTTATCGAGATTTGTTTAATGACTGGATCCTTGAAAAGACCTGGGGAAGCAAATTTAACCACAGGGGAGCAGTTGGTTTATTGCAAAAACTATGATGATGGATTACAGAAACTTTATAAACTATCAAAGTTAAGGGAAATCCATAAATACATTATATATGGGTAATAGGCTTTTTGTTTTTTTGCAACACTACCGACAAAAGCCAGTTTTGTATGCTATTAAATAAT
>CAZVCD010000101.1:0-9128 GCA_964625675.1 uncultured Victivallales bacterium
GTTGTCTCTAATTCTAAAGAAATTTAAACGTGTTTTCTCACGGATTCACGATATTAATAACCAACAGGGTTATAAGTGACACAACAAAAGTAAAAGACAAAGTAAGCGAAAATTGTCCTGGAGCATAATAATGAATAATGAAAAAACAAAAGTATCTGCTGTAGCATGCAACACCTACGAAATAGAACAATTACAGTCTACTATAAAAGAAGCAATAGAGCTTTCCGGAGGTTTTCCCGCACAAATTACTCCAGGAGCAAAAATATTAATTAATCCAAATCTACTTACAGCCACCGCACCGGAAACTGCTACAACAACACATCCAAATGTAGTAAGAGCTCTTATACGTATTTTAAAAGAACAGGGTATTACTGATATCACATTTGGTGACAGTCCAGCCGGTAAGCATTCGTGGGATAAACTTTGGACCATAACCGGCATGAAAAGTGTTGCCGAAGAAGAAAATGTAAAGCTAATACCTTTTGACAACTTCAAAACAATTTGCATTGAAGATGTCGTAGAACTTGAATATATTCCTGTTCTTAAAGAGCTTGATGATTTTGACGCCATTATATCCCTGCCCAAATTAAAGACACATCTTCTTACTAAAATTACAGGTGCAGTCAAAAATTCATATGGTTTAATAATTGGAAGCGCTAAAAGCAATTTTCATGGAACTTTCCCTTCACCGAGAAAAATGTCTGATTTTATTGGTCGTTTATACGGCAGCCTGAAACCAGATTTTGTAATAATGGATGCAATTGAGTGCATGGAGGGCGATGGCCCTAATTATGGAAAAGTAAAACATGTTGGTGCTATTATTGCAGGAAATGACGCTGTAGCTATTGATTCATGTGCGTGCGAAGTATATGGATATACTTATTCAGAAATCAATGTTTTACAAACAGCAATAGACCTTGGATATGGGGTAGCTGGAAACAACTTTGTTGAAAGAACAGGCAATGCCTGGGAGTCTATAGTAAATGCTAAAGCTAAAAGATCAAAAGCCGATTTTCTATTTAAAATACCGGAAAAACTATTTTTTCTTATTACTTTTTTTGCAAGGTGTAGACCTGTTATTGATAAAAAAAGTTGTGTCAGATGCAAATTGTGTGCCGAAGCGTGCAGTCAACATGCAATAACTATAGAAAAAAATAAATGTAAAGTTCAGGGGTCAAAATGTGTATTGTGTATGTGCTGTATAGAAGCATGTCCATACCATGCAATAAAATTGAATTCTAGTTCTTTTTGGAAAAAAATACTGCCTTAACTCAGTGATCACTAATCTGCGGCTACAGACTGCTGATACAGGCTCAATGCTTCCTTATAGTAGGCTTCCATAAGCAACGCAGTTTCTTTATTAATATTTTTTGTATCACCTATCATCTGTATGGCTTTTTCCTGAGTAGCAACTGCCTCTTTTAAGCGACCAATATAGTAATAAACTCTTGCGAGTGACTGAAGACAAGAATGTAAGTTTTCTTTATCTTGAGGGTTAGCCTCTGCCAGTTTTACTGCTCTTTTACTTATATTTAATATAGCAGAAAGAGGCATAATAGATAACGGTACATCATTTGAAACAACAACAACTAATGAATTTAGATAACCTGATTTGTCATTAAAAACAGAACTATAACTTTCGACCAATTCTGTCAGTTTCTTTTTACCAAAATCATCGTTCATGCTACGAATAATACTCAATTCAAGAAAAAACATCTCTCTTTGAATATATTTGTTTCCTACAGCTTTTTTTTGAGCTGAACGAACAAAATCTACAGCTTTTTTTTCTTTTCCTTCTACTATATAATTATTAATGATAATGTTCAGTGCAATTCTATCCGTAGGGTCTATCTTTAAAATTTTTCTCGCATAAAAAATTTCCCCTTTTTTATCTAACATTTGTGATGCTTTTTGAATTCTTTTTCGGTATTTAACAATTTGTTTTTGTGCTTCCGCATCAAATGTACCGTTCAGTACCCGAACTAAAACTCTGTTTGCTTCAAACGGGGTTCCTTTCCAAATCAACTTTTTATCCTGTCCTATAATGAAAAACATAGGTACACCTTTGGTGCCCTGCATATAGGCAGCATATGTTTCTGCTTTATTATCTATGCCGATACTAAAATTTGCATCAGGATGTTTTTTTAGGAAATCTTTTACTTTTTTAGGACTTTCTTTACTTATACATACAAAGACAACTCCGTCTTTTCCAAATATAAAATTCTCTCTCGATATAAAATTCATTAAATTTGCACTAACACCACTCCAGGTTGCCCAGAAAACAATAACATATGCCTTTGCATCTTTATTATTCTTGGAAAAAGGAGCAACAGGTGTCCCTCTAACCCATTTAGCAATACTCAATGGAGGAGCTTTATCCCCTATTTCTAATGCTGTTAGAATATTTGTAAAAGTTAATGCACATATCGCTACTACTAAAAACTTAATAAATTTCATTAAAGTATAATTCTCCTTTTTTATTAATATGTGAGATTTTTATATTCAAAACTTTTTATTGTACGTCATACAAACATTCCGCTTTGGATATATATAATAACAATATAAAGACATAAATAAAAATAATAAATGTGTTTTTTAAGAAAAATGGATTAAATTATAGCAGAGGTATTTTTATTTTTGGATTATCTGCTAGATTTTCACTCTCAATTCTTTTTATATTTTCCCAAAAACCATTTCGCTTTAAGTATAATTTCCTTTATATTCAAAAAGTTTAAAGAAAGAAGTTTTATGTCTAATAATATATTTATTTCTGTTACCACAAAAGACAAAATAGGCATTATAGCCAATGTAACAAAATCTATTGAACTTATGGACGGAGACTTAACTGATCTCAGCCAAACTGTTATGGATGGTTATTTTACTATGATACTGTCTGCCGGTTTTCCAGACAAACTTACTGCTGATGCAGTAAAAAGCAACATTACAGAAAGATTTTCTACATTATCAAAAGACGATAAATATGAAATAATTACCTGGAAAATGAATAAAATGGAGCCGTTTTCTCCTTCAAAAGAACACGGAAATAATATTTACATATTAACAGTAAAGGCAAAGAACCGAAAAGGCCTTGTTGCTGAAATTTCTTCTTTCTGTTCTAATAATAACATGAATATAATAAATTTATGTTCCGAAGCAAAAAAAAGCAATTACACCATGATTTTCTTTGTTGACATGGGGAATGGAATTTTAGTAAATAATATTCGGAAGAAACTGGATTCTTTAGCTGATAAACTAAATCTAAAAATAATGCTCCAGCATCAGGATATTTTTAAATCAACAAATGAAATCTATATTTAGCCTTGGAGAAGAGAACTTATGTTTAGAACAGAACATGTTTTACAGACCGTTGATATGATACTACAGGAAAACCTAGATGTTCGTACAGTAACTATGGGGATAAACCTTCTCGACTGCCGAACTGGAGACATTGATTCAACCTGTAATAACATAATAGAGAAGATAAAAAATCTGGCAGGAAACCTTGTGCAAACCTGTGAGGAATTTGCAATAAAATATTCTATTCCTGTGGTGAATAAAAGAATTTCAGTTACGCCTATATCTCATGTAGGCGCCGGTTTCACCAAAGATGAATTTATAAAGATAGCTAAGGCACTTGATACAGCCGCGGATTTAGTGAATATTGATATTATCGGAGGATATTCAGCTAATGTTGAAAAGGGTATTAGTAATGCAGATAAAAATCTCATCGAATCCATACCAGAGGCACTGAGTCAAACAAAAAAAGTCTGTTCATCCATTAATGCAGGTTCATCAAGATACGGCATTAATATGGATGCTGTAAAAATGCTTGGAAAAACAATTAAAGATACAGCTGAGGCTACAATCGAATCCGATGGTTTTGGTGCTGCGAAACTTGTTATTTTCTGCAATCAGCCTGGCGATAATCCCTTTATGGCCGGAGCTGTCCATGGTTTAGGTGAAGCAGAAGCTGTAATAAATGTCGGTGTTAGCGGGCCAGGTGTTATAGCTAGAGCTCTAGAAAGAAAAATAAAAGAAAACAAAGATAACAATTTATGTCTGCACGATCTTGCTGAAGCAATCAAACAGGCAACATTCAGAGTAACGCGCTGCGGGGAATTAATAGGCAGACAGGTTGCTAAAGCTTTAAATATCCCTTTTGGTGTAGTCGATCTTTCTCTCGCCCCTACTCCAACAATAGGAGATAGTATCGGGGAAATAATGAAAATTATGGGACTTGATGTTATCGGTGCCCCCGGTTCAACTGCCATTATTGCCATGTTAAATGACGCAGTAAAAAAAGGCGGAGCCTTCGCAAGCCAATCTGTAGGAGGCCTAAGCGGTGCTTTTATTCCGGTTATGGAAGATTCTGAATTAGCAGATGCTGTAAAAAATGGCACACTTACCCTAGAAAAACTTGAAGCAATGACAAGTGTTTGTTCCGTAGGATTGGATATGATACCTGTAGCAGGATCTGTAGACGAAAAAACTCTCGCTGCTATTATTGCAGATGAAATGGCTATAGGTATGATAAATTCTAAAACTACAGCTGTTCGAATTATACCAGTCCCAGGAAAAGAAGCCGGAGACTTTGTTTCATTCGGTGGGCTTTTTGGTGAAAGCACAATAATGAAAGTTAATAACGTTGGCAAATCATCAAAATTCATTGATTTTGCGGGCAGAATACCCGCCCCGATTCACAGTCTTAAAAATTAATGGAGGATGATAGCTATGAGAAAAAAAAAGCGTTGGATCCGCAGCTTAAGAGACAAGTTTAAAAGTAATAGATTGAAGAAACAATGTGCTCAGCTTGAACAACAGCTTGGGGATGCCTTAAAGAAATGTACTGATGATATACCCATTTTAATTGTTTCCTATAATAACGGAGTTTATGTAGATAATACAGTCCGTCAACTTTTAAAATTTAATTTAAATCCTATTATCATCGACAATCATTCTGATGACCCAGACACTCTAAAAACACTAAATAATTTAAGACTTTCTAAGAATGCTCAAGTTGCTTTTTCCAGTAATAACTTTGGTCACTTTGTTGGTTTTATTGATCCGATTTATGCATTATTACCTGAAGTGTTTGCCTACACAGATCCTGACTTGGAGTTTAATGAAAATTTACCTGCTGATTTCATGTCAGTGCTTTCTGAATTAACACAAAAACACTCTGTTTACAAAGCTGGTTTTGCATTAGATTTAAAGGAAAATGCTATTATAAAAGAGGTTCTGCTTAATGTGACAGAAAAAAAACCTATTCCTTACTCTAGAAATTTTACAATCAGGGAGTGGGAGTCACAGTTTTGGCGTTTAAGAATTGCCCACGACTCTCTTGAGATATACGCAGCCGGAGTTGACACAACATTTGCTGTTTGTAGAAAATCTAATTATATTGGAAGATTTTTTGATGGTATTAGAGTTGCAGGAAACTATAGCGCAATTCATTTGCCATGGTTTCCTGAATTAGACCTGATGGGAGATAAGGAAAGAGAAAAATATATGAAGAAAAATAAATCCACTACATGGGTGGAAGGTAAGTAGTCTATCAATGCATCTTCTATTTAATCAAAAATACAAGGTTATCTTCATATAATAACTTTTTTTCATCATTTCTGATTATCCTATTCTTGCACTTGTATTCTAACATATCCTTACCCATTAATGAAATTCTTGACGTTCTTGACCAGCTTAGGTGCTGGAAACATTCCGAATTTTGTGTTTACAGGAAAGTTGTTATTGAAAGAAATGATACCAAAGGCTTAAAAATCAAATAGCTGAACGTTTATAAAATTGTAATTCAAACTTTAGCTTGTTTTTATTACAAAATAAAGATTGAATTACAACAATAAAAGCTTCTTAATCAACAGATATATTTATAGCTTTCTGGTCAGCTTTATCTGCATCTTTAGGAAGCTTAATAGTCAGTACTCCGTTTTTATAATTAGACGTAATTTTAGCTGTATCTACATCAAGCGGAATATTAAAAGGCTGAGTAAATGCTTTGGAATATTGCTGGTAGCTGCTTTGATTGTTACTAACATTTTTAGCAGCATCACTGTTCTTAGTTGAAACAGTAAGAACGTAGCCATGAAGGTCTATCTTAATGTTTTTCTTATCTATACCCGGAATAGCAAGCTGTAAGACATATGCATTTTCTTTTTTATCAAAGCTTTTCTGGGGAGAACCACCCATTCCTGCTCCAAAAAAAGCTGGAGGAATCTTTTGTGAACTACCAAAAAATGGATCATCAAACATTTTACTCATCTTCTTCTTCATTTTTTCCTGGTTCTTCATTATCTGATCGTATACACCACCCTGCTTAGGTGAGGCGGTTGACTGCCCAGGCTGAAAATTGTTTATTGCAACGGTTTTAACTGGTGTACCTGTATTGTCCAAAGGCTCTGGTGCTGCTGCAAAAACAAATAAGCCTGTTACAAAGAAGATACTGATAACGGTTAGTACTGAAACAAGTTTAATTTTCATAAAAAACTACTCCTTTTTTTAACTTAGAAATCATATATAATAATTCGGGTTAAAAATAATTCATATAAAGCTAATTCATTATAATTCATTAGCTTTATAATATCAAACCAATTTGCATGAATAACTATAGTCATCATTTTATTAATTAATATATTTTCTTTCATGCCACATACCAACTTTACCGACTCTGAAATATGAATTAAGCTACATTTATAACTGCAGGGAAAAATATGTATTTTGATGATTTATCTGCAGACAGCATGAAATTTCAGCCTAAATATCGGATCTCTCTGAAGAAAAAATACTATAAACCTACAAAACTTACTTATTAGTCCTCTAGTACGATTCGTTGTTAATAAATCTTCCTTTTCAATAATTTACATAAGGTAGAGGACTTCAAAGATGTGATGAATTTGAGATATTATAGTTAATATCCTGTAAAAGAGCATTGAATATAATAAAGTTTTTTATATAATTAAAATTAAACTGTGTTGATAAGTTTAGAATAGAAGATTCGACTTAACATGAAGACTTTTTTATAATTTTATAGATAATCATTACCAAATAATATTGTATTCTTTTTTTAATATTATAAAATTCATGGAATATCATATTATAACTGAAAAGATGAAGTTAAATATGAGAAAAAAAATGGCAAAAACGTTTTAAGGCTTTATATAAAGAGGCGATTATGAAAAAAAGAAAAAAACTAAAAAATCTTCTTTTAAATTACTTTTTTTTGATTATAATTTTCCTGTGTATATTCTTATTAGTTCTAACTCTAACATCAAACTTTTTTATTCACCGACATAGCTATAAAGAATATAAAAAAGTGGCAGTAGATACCTATGAAAAAGATATAAAATTAGGTAAAAAACAATATACTGAGACTGAAAAACATCTAATGATAAGACAAACAAGAAAATTAGCAAATTGTGTAGCTTATTTAATAAAAAATAACAAATTAGATATGATAGATAAAGGTTTAGTAGATCTACTGATGGGTGTTACTGGAAAGAGAGAACAAGGAGGTATTTCTAGTTTTGCTATATTAAATAGAGATGGTTATATTATTTTTGATTCAAATAACAAAACAGTTATTGGTAAAAATTATGATATTTTCAAAAAAGAATTTCCTGTATTATATTCTGAAGTAAAAACAGCCTTAACAAAGAAAGAGTCTTTTAGTTACTATAAATACAAAAACCCCTCACAAAAGCAATTATATAATAAATGCCAAGTTTCTATTCAAATACCTGAAACAGATCTATTTGTATTTACTACACATTACGAAAGTAGATATCGAGCTAGATTAATATCTAAAATGAAAAAAATGAAAGATAAAAATTTTGATCTTCTAGAGAAAATTACTGTTAAGCAATTTAAGATTTCTTTTTTTCATACTGCAGCCATAGTATTCCTGATTTTTTTAATTTTAGGAATAGCAGCCTGTATTATTGCTAAAAAATTATCTGAAATGATATCCTCTCCTTTAAAAAATATTCATGAGAAGTTAAAAAATTATAAAGGTGGATCTTTTAATATTAAAATTCCTGAATCAGGTTCATTAGAAATAGCAACCTTTATTCATGCTTTTAATGAACTTGGGGATAACCTTAATTCCTATATTAATGAGTTGGAAAAAGAAATTATAGCAAGAAATAGAATTGAAAGTGAAATTAAAATTGCCCAGAATATTCAAAAATCAATGCTCCCAAAACCTTCAAATGATTTTGACTGCAAAAACTTTTCTCTTTATTCCAAACTGATTCCTGCTAAAAATATTGCCGGAGACTTTTATGATTATTTCTTTCTTGATAAAGAAAAAAATAAATTGGTTTTTCTTATCGCAGATGTATCTGGAAAAGGTATTTCCGCCGCATTTTTTATGTGTATTGTAAAAACTATTGTACAAAGTATTTGTCTATCAGGTAAAAATGAACCAAAAGATATCCTTAGAAAAACAAATGAAATGATTTCTAAACATAATCCTGAGTGTATGTTTGTTACCTTTTTTATTGTTTATTATGATGTAAAAAGTGGTAATTTAAGCTTTGCAAATGCAGGACATCACTCGACAATGCATATAACAAACACACAAACTATTGAAACTTTTGGTGAGCTAAATAACGTTGTCTTGGGTATTTATCCTGAACATGAATATTTCTCGGGTCATAAAAATATAAAAAAGGGGGAAACCCTTGTTTTATATACTGATGGAATAACAGAAGCTATGTCACCTGATGATGAAGAATATGGTGAAGGTCGACTTAGGAAAATATTATCAGAAAACAATTCTGCATCTCCTGAAATCCTCTGTAACTTGGTGATAGAAGATACACTTAAGTTTCAGCACAACAAAATATTTGATGATATGACTATATTGGCTATTAAAAGGAATAAGTAGTGGCTGGGAGAAACCACCTGTTTTTTGTAAATTTGTTGATTTAGTGATTTGTTGATATGGTGATTTGGAAGGGTATTGTAAATAGATTAAGAAATTTCTCTAATATTTGCCAATAAGAAGTAATTATTGGCAATTTAAGACAGAGTTATCCCGTTCTTTATGATATTTTCTGACTAATTTAAGTGTACAGGAATTTGCTTTTTAACTTCTTCATAATCAACATAATCAT
>CAZVCD010000102.1:0-9113 GCA_964625675.1 uncultured Victivallales bacterium
GCGTCAGGCAACCTTGTTGATTATGAGTATGTTAAAAAGCAAATTCCTGCACACTTAAAATATTTTCTACACAAAGTCCATAAAAAAAGCCGGCAATTGCCGGCTTTTAAGTATTTCTAGCAAAATGGATAAAACTATTCTTCGATAACTCTTGTCCAATTATGATGATCCGGCAATTCTCCATATTGAATTCCCGTTAAATTATCATAGAGTTTTCTGCAGACAGGGCCACAGTCATCCCCAAATTTATATGTTTTATCTCCTCGAACGATTTTTCTAATTGGTGTAATCACCCCAGCAGTCCCACATGCACCAACTTCTGTAAAAGTTTTTATTTCATCAAACCTAATTGGCCTTTTTTCAGCTTTCATCCCCAAGTCAAGTGCAAGCTGGAGTAGTGACTTATTCGTAATACTAGGTAAAATAGAGTCTGCTTTAGGAGTCAAATATTCTCCTGATTTAGTAACAGCAAAAAAGTTTGTAGTAGTAAACTCATCAAAATATTCGTGTGTTTTAGAGTCAAGAAACAGAACAATAGGATAACCCATTTTTTTTGCCTTAGTATAAGAATACATACCGGCTGCATAGTTTCCTGCTACCTTATAAGCGCCTGTTCCATGTGGAGCAGCTCTGTCATAGTCATCAAGAATAACAGCATCTATCGGTTTTATCCCCCCTTTGTAGTACGGCCCTACAGGTGCTACATATACTATAAACATATATTCATCGGCGGGGTTGACACCCATAACTGCACCCGAGCCAAACATAAATGGCCTTATATACAGCGAGCCCCCTGTACCGTAAGGAGGAATATAGTCTATATTTTCTTTAATCGCAGTATCAACTGCTTCTTTAAACATTTCATACGGTAATTCAGGACAGGAAATATAACTTGCCGTATCATTAAGACGTTTAACGTTTTCTACGTCACGAAAGACCCTAATCTCTCCATTTTTACAACGATATGCTTTCAGACCTTCAAACAGTGCCTGGCCATAGTGCAGTGCGGATGCTGCAATATGCAATGATATATGGGGGTCAGTTTTAACTTCACCTTTACCCCACTTACCATTAGTATATTGATACTCAACATGAGCTCTAGTTGGAAGATAATTGAATCCAAGAGAAGACCAATCTATATCAGCCATAATTATCACCTTACTTTTTATTTATTAATAATAACAATACAATAAAGTTTATTATACTCCCGATTAGGAGAATTATCTTCTGTTTTTATAAAATACACACATATATACCGAAGGTATTTTTTGTTTTGGTTTATAACAGAAACTTTTAATCTCATTTTTTTAATTAATAAATAAAAAGCATTTCTTTTTGAATATAATTTTAAAAAATAATTATAAAGTCTTTTAAAGCAAACAACCATAGCATATATTTAAAGAAATGCGTTCATTATAGATGTTTACTAACCCCATTCTTATTAGTACAAAAAAGGAGATTTTATGAGAACAATTAAACTGTCTTTTATTGTTGCTGCCTGTTCCTGCTTCTGTTTATTAACTGCATGTTCAACTATTGAAGATTTTTTTTCAGAATCAGATAATAACTCAGAACTGCCAGTAATTGCCGGAGATGATAACTTAACCGGTTTTGATAACGGATCAGATGTTCTTCCAGAAAGGCCTGTTAAAGAGTGGACGCCGGTAACCAATTTAAATTTTCCGACTGTTTATTTTGCATACGACCAGTCTGGAATAGGAACAACCCAGGTAAAAAAGCTGGAAGCTGTAGCCAATTATTTTGGAAAACACCAAGAGTTAGGGCTGTTAATTGAGGGACATTGTGATGAAAAAGGCAGTGCTGAATATAATATTGGCCTGGGTGAACGCAGAGCTTTATCAGTTCGTGACTATTTAGAAAAACTTGGCATTCCCTCTACAAGACTACAGACAATCAGTTATGGAAGTGAACGTCCAGATGTCCCTGAACATGACCAGAAAGCATGGGCCAAAAATAGAAGGGCAAACTTAATCCCAGCTAAAATGTAACCATTGCTAATAAGTTCATGAATCAAAAGTAAGCCTGTTTCGGTTTTTACTGACCAATGTTTTTATTATACTGAAAACTGATCATAAAAAGAGGAAAAGGCATCTTCTACAATATTATTTTCGACTGGTGCTTCAGTTACATTTGTCTCAACTAGGTCTTCCGGAAGCTCTGATGTAAAATCTGATGGACACTGATACTCCTGTCTACCGTATTTATATCTTGTTTTTGCATGGGTCAGTATGAGACGTTCTTTTGCTCTTGTTACTGCGACATAGAATAAGCGTCGTTCTTCATCAGTATCGCGTTCCTCAAGAGCACGTGAATGTGGAAAAATGCCCTGCTCCATACCTACAACAAATACAAATGGAAACTCAAGGCCTTTTGCTGCGTGAACAGTTAACAAAGTAACAGAGTTGCCGTTCTCTTCGTCTTCATCAACTTTATCATTATCATCAGATAGCGAAAAGCTTTCAAGAAAATCTATTAGTTTGGGCATTTCTTCCAAATCATCTTCAAATTGAGCTATCGCATTTATAAATTCTGTAACGTTTTCTTTTCTAGATTCAGCCTCATCAATATTTTTATACATTTTCTGAAAACCATTAAGAAATCCAATATCAAAAAAATAGCTTCTGACTTTCATTGGCAAACCGCCCGGTTCAGAAAGTTCCTCCCTCCATTTTTGGAGGACAGCATAAAATTCTTTCGCACTGTTTTTTCCTTTTCCAGAAATATTTGCAAGGAAATCTTCGTTGTTAAGTAGTGAACAAAGTGGAGTATGCTTCACCATCTGTAAATCTCTAAGACTTGAAATTGCTTTTTTACCCAATCCACGCGAAGGAACCCCTATTATACGCAAAAAACTCTGATCATCTCTAGGATTTACTATTAGCTTTAAATAGGCGACAGCATCACGTATTTCACGTCTCTCGTAGAAAGAACGGGAACCTACAAGTCTATACGGAATATTCTCTTTGCGAAACTGCTGTTCAAAAAGTCGGGATTGATGGTTTGATCTATACAGTATAGCTATGTCTTTATATCTCACAGATGAATTTCTCATCCTGATTCTGTAGATTTCATCAGCAACAAAACCCGATTCGCGTATATCAGTTTCAGCCTGCTGCAGCTTGATTTTAGGACCTTCTCCGTTTTTAGACCAGAGAGACTTTTTAAGACGACGCTTATTACCGCTTATAAAACTGTTTGCTGCATTTAATATAGTATTTGTTGAACGGTAGTTCTGTTCGAGTGTTACTGTCTTAGTCCCTGGAAAATTGTCAGGAAAGTTAAGAATATTTTCCACTTTAGCCCCGCGCCATCCGTAAATTGAATTATGAATTACTACACCATTAGCAATATACTGTCTAAAATGCGGAATCGATAAATCGTATACAAGTCCATCGTATTTCAGGTACTCTACTTTTTTAATTCTATCTTCAACTATATTTCCATTTTTAAATATTGGAATAAGCATGTTTTTTTTCATATGTGCAAAAGGCATATACATGAAGCTTTTTCTATCTGCGACAAGCTTAGCTTTTTTAACTACTATAAGTTCATCATTAATAGAAGACAATTTATCTGCATATAAATCCGCTTCATCATATTCAATTCTTTCTGTCTCGACTCTCCATGTTGCGCGTTGGCCATTTCTGACTGGAAATCCTTTCTCTAGAGCCGATTCTTTTAAACTATTTCCTGAAGTATTTAAAGAAATTCTATGGCTGTGCCAACCTGATCCCATCCCGGTCTTTTTCCCTCCAAATGAAGTAATATTTACAATTCTTCTTATTGATCCACCCCTTACAACAGCATTTGGAATACAGTGGGGATATTCTTCAAATAAATTTTCTTGCTTCATTAGTTCATGTGCAGCGTTTTCTGTATCAATACTATTGAATAATTTATCTAAATATTTCTGAGACATAGAAATGCCTCTTCCAACCCCATGAAAGACAGTAGTAGGGATACCATATTTAAATGCAAAATACTGCTCAAAATACACTGTTTCCTCTTTGCTATCAGAAACCTTTAATATCCATGCCTTGTCTGCATGTTCCTGATTTAGCCTAACATTAAGTCCATTTACAATTTCTCCACCACGGCTTCTAACTCCCTGTGTTTGACCTATTCTGTAACCTTTGCCCTTTTTATACATTAAATAAATATAATATTTTTGAGGTTCTGGGCTTAGTTTTATAAAACCTATATGATTTGGGGTTGCAGCTACAGTATTACCTTCTAATGTAGTTATTTTTACCACATACCCATTATATTTTTTTCTTAACACTTTTTCTACATTACCGGACATTACTTTTCCATGACCGGAAGCGGATAAAACATCTTTATTTTTGTTTATTCTTTCAATTTTTGTTAGAGTATCTATAGAGCTTATTTCTGTGCCTTCAACAACACATTGGTCATCATCTCCAACAACACAAATATTATTCCTTGTTCCACCAAGAAGCTCTATTATTCTAAACTGCGAATAGTTGGTATCCTGGAATTCATCAACCAGCAAATATCTATAAATATCCTGATATTTAGCCAATACTTCAGGATTATCTTCCCAAAGCTTAACTGTCATCATCAAAATATCATCAAAATCAAGCATGTTTTGTAACAGTAAAGTGTCCTGATAACTACTGTAAATTTTAGCCGTCAGTTCTTTAGCGCTCAAATGGCTAAATTTTTTTGTGAATTCTGATGGAGAAATCAGCTCATTTTTAGCATTACTTATTCTATATCGGTGTAAGTTTGTATCTTCTTTTACTGCTCCAGCTTCCCCCATAACCTGCTTGAATATACTGCTCTGATCAACATCATCCGCTATGGTAAAGCCTGAATGCAACACTGTGTTTTTAACTTCAGCTCTAAGCACACGAATACAAAAAGCATGAAATGTCCCCAGGAATATTTTTTTAGCACTTTTGCTATTAACAAGTTCTCTAACCCGTTCACGCATTTCACGTGCGGCTTTGTTAGTAAAAGTTAAGGCAAGAATACTTTCAGGAGCTATCCAGTTTTTTAATAAATTAGCGATTCTATACGTAATTACTCTGGTTTTTCCTGTTCCAGCACCGGCTAACACCAATAACGGCCCACTGATTGTTTCTACTGCTTCTCTTTGAGCAGAGTTTAGTCCTGAAAAATCAATTTTCATTACACTTCCGAGGCTATTTCAAAATCTTTTCCTGTATAGAAAACAGCTGCGGCTGTTACAGGTTTTTCTAACTCAGCGAATACACCTTTGCTAAAGATATATTTTTTGGCTTCTTCAGCAGATGCAACATCAAAATTTTTGTCTTTGTAATGTGCACATGGAGTATCATGCTCATAGGTTGCCACATAAAGTGCGGTACCTGGAGTTAGATCAAAATCTCTTACTATTAGAGCATCTTTTTTTACAATCCCAAGCAAAGCAGAATTTGTTTTAGGATTTATTACTGCAGCAATACGCGGTGTATTGTAATTGTCTTTTTCATAATCAAGAGAGAGTAGTGACAATGCGAGAGCATCACGAGCAGGAAATCCCATTTGTATTTTTTCAGTAATGGGGTCTGTATGTGAACCATTGGTTACTATCGCATGATCTCCTGCAATTCTAACACAATTGTATGTTATATATGGACTTTTGTTTAAATCATCCTCAAAACCAGGCTTTGGCATTACTGCTACCTTGTCTCCAATTATTCGAGTTTCTCTGTTTGGAAACGAACGCGATGACACCCTGTACATAGCAGTTAAATTACCAGCTTTGCTCATACCTATTGCAACTATTCGACCAACATACATTTTTAGCCTTCTTTCTGATTTGCGTTTTCTGATTTCAAGATAAATCTTGTTTTTGTCTTTTTTCTTCTGCTTGAAATCACGATTATGGTGATTATTAAGAAGTAAAAAAGCAAATTTCTGCACAATTAAAGTTGTTATCCAATAGCGTTTTTAACAGCTTCAACTGTAGCATCAATAACTATAGGGCTATTTTTGAAATTGCCTTTTATTCCGTAATCACTAAGTTTGTCGAGATGATAGTTTACAACCGCATCAGGATCTTTAAGCAAGTTGCCGGTAAGAATCCCTACAACAGACTCATCAGAACGAATTACTCCAGAATCAACAAGTTTTTTTGCGCCTGCGACGGAACAGCATGATGCCGGTTCAGCACCGATTCCAGATGCATCAACCATTGCTTTAGCGTCCATTATTTCCTGTTCGGTTACCTCTTCAACAACACCATTGGTCCATTTAATTCCCCGCAATGATTTTTCCCATGATATCGGATTACCTATTTTAATAGCTGTTGCTATCGTATCAGGATCATTAACCGGCACAAATTCAGTTTTATTTTTCCACATTGTATACAAGGGGTTTGCTCCTTCAGCCTGAATAACAGCCATTCTCGGAATCTTATTAATAATGCCAAGTTCATAAAGTTCCATAAGCCCCTTGCTAAGCGCTGTATTATTTCCGAGATTACCACCGGGAAGAATAAACCAGTCCGGCACCTGCCAATCCAGCTGTTGCAAAGTTTCAAATAATATAGCTTTCTGCCCTTCAATTCTAAATGGATTAATAGAATTCAGAAGGTAGATATTTAATTTATCACAAACCTTTTGTACCAGACTCATTGCATCATCAAAGTTACCCTCAATTTGCAACGTCTTTCCTCCATATGCTAAAGCCTGTGCGAGCTTGCCATATGCTATTTTTCCTGATGGAATAAAAATCACTGCTTTAAATCCACTTCCGGCAGCATAGGAAGCCATACTTGCACTTGTATTGCCGGTACTTGCGCATGCAACAATTTTTGCATTAAGCATTTTTGCTGCAGTAATACCACATGTCATTCCACGGTCCTTAAAACTTCCAGAAGGGTTTTCTCCTTCATGTTTCAAAAGAAAATTATTTAATCCGGCATATTCTCCTGCTTTTCCTGCAGGATATAACCGTGTATTACCTTCCTGTCTGGTAATAATTTCGTCATCTGGTAGATCAAGGATTAATTCTTTGTAACGCCATACACCTGAAGAGACTACCCCTCTTTTTGCACCCCAGCGTTTTTCCCAGGTTTGTAAAAGCTTTTTCCCATCAATTTTGCTTAAATCGCGCTTAACTTCCAACAGTGCGCCGCAATCACAAGTATATCTAATTTTATTTATTTCATACTTCTGGGAACACTTTATACATTCCAGCCAAATATTAGTACTCATTATCCTGCCTCAGCAACTCTCATTTAGAATCTAAAGTTTTCTTTTTTAACTTTAAAGTCGGCACACCAGTTTCTACTGTTTTCTTTGTTATGATACATTCAGAAATATCATCTCTTGAAGGCACTGTATACATAATGTCTAACATTAACTCTTCCAGTATCGCCCTTAAGCCTCTGGCACCAGTTCCTTTTTTAACAGCTTTTTCAGCAAGTGCCTCCAAAGCATCTTTTTGAAAACGCAGCTTTACATCTTCCATCTGCAATAATTTTTTAAACTGTTTAATCAATGCATTCTGTGGTTCAGTCAAAATCTTAATCAAATCTTCTTTTTTTAGTTTCATAAGAGAAGATATAATAGGCACTCTACCTATAAATTCAGGAATCAATCCAAACCTAAGTAGGTCTTCAGGTTCAGCCATAGATATTATTTCATCGCTGTCAAGAAGGTCTCTGACTTTAATATGATCTTCAGAAAGTTTAAATCCAAGAACTTGATTACCAAGCCTTCTTTTAATTATTTTATCCAGCCCAACAAAAGCTCCTCCACAAATAAATAGGATATTAGTAGTATCTACTCTAAGATATTCCTGTTGAGGATGCTTTCTTCCTCCTTTAGGTGGAATATTAGCAACAGTTCCTTCAAGAATTTTAAGTAAAGCCTGCTGAACACCCTCACCTGAAACATCGCGCGTTATAGAAACATTCTCATTTCTCTTTGAAATCTTGTCAATTTCATCAACATAAATTATTCCTATTTGTGCTTTTTCTATATCATAGTCAGCGGCACGGACAAGACTTAAAACAATATTTTCAACGTCTTCACCAACATAACCGGCTTCAGTTAGTGGTGTTGCTTCGCAAATAGCAAAAGGAACATCAATTATTCTCGCTAATGTTCTGGCTAAAAGTGTTTTCCCAGAACCTGTAGGTCCTAGCATTAAAACATTACTTTTTTCTATTTCAACATCATCGTCAATTGACTTCAAACCTTTAAGTGCTCGCTCACGATTTACCTGAAGGCGTTTGTAGTGGTTATGCACAGCTACTGAAAGGTTTTTTTTGGCTTTATCCTGTCCAATTACAAAAGTATCTAAGAATTCCTTAATCTCTTTTGGTTTAGGAACCTCAAGAGCAGGCATTGCTTTAGCATCAGGTTTTTCAGATTCTTCAGTTTTACCAAACATATCAAGGCAAACTTCAGAACAGTGCCTGCAAATAGTTGCTTTCGTAGGACTTGTAATTAGTTGTCCAACTTTGTCAGGTGTACTACCACAAAAAGAACACCTTGGTAGATCCGCATCATTGTCTTTTTTATCCGGCATTTGCTATATATCCTTATAATTACAGTACTGAATCTACAATTCCGTAATTTTTTGCTTCCTTAGCAGACATAAAAAAATCACGCTCTGTATCTTTAACTATTTTTGTCATTTTCTGTCCAGTATGTTCAGAAATAATACGATTCAGGTTTGCTCTAATTTTCAAAATTTCCTGAGCATGAATGCTGATATCCGCAGCCGTACCCTGTGCTCCGCCCCAAGGTTGATGTATCATTATCCTTGAATTAGGCAAAGCAAACCGTTTATTCTTTGTTCCGGCACAAAGAAGTACCGCTCCCATACTAGCAGCCTGTCCGACACAATATGTATTAATATCGCAGCTTAATATCTGCATCGTATCATAGATTGCAAGTCCGGCAGTTACAGAACCACCCGGGCTGTTTATATACATATTAATATCTTTTTTAGGATCATCTGACTGCAAATAAAGAAGCTGTGCAACAATTAAATTTGCAATTTGGTCATCTACCGGGGTTCCAAGTAAGATTATTCTGTCTTTTAACAGGCGCGAATAAATATCATAGCCTCTTTCTCCATTTCCTGATTGT
>CAZVCD010000103.1:0-8973 GCA_964625675.1 uncultured Victivallales bacterium
TCTTTTAATATTTTTTATCTACGTAATCCACCCATCCACCGGCTGTTACAAGATCTTTGTCAAATCCTGCTAAACTAAATTTTATTTCTTTCTTTTGATTATTAGCACTAACAGAGATAATTTCCTTTTCAATGTCAATGGAGACATAAGCATTTTTGTTGTCATTTGTAGAAAAAAGCATATCTATATCTTGTTTAGGCAATTCAATTGCCAGCATTCCGCAATTATACATATTCTGCCTAAAAATACGTGCGAATCCTTCTGCAATTACTACATTAATTCCGTTTTGTTCAATTGCCCATGGTGCATGTTCTCTAGAAGAACCGCACCCAAAATTGTTCCTTGATACAACCACACCTTTTTCATGTATATCTGTAATATTGAAACCATCCAGTATTAAATCTTCAAAAAGATGAGGTTTTAAGGCTTCTTTTGTAATTTCTGTTAAATATTTTGCCGGTATTATTTCATCTGTATTAATATCAGATCTATCTAAAAATAAAACGTTACCTTCGAATTTCTTCATTTTATATAATTCCTTTTATTTTTTTGTCGTTTCACTTTATATTTTTTAGCTTGCGCTTTCAAGTTAAACTTGTTTTTGTCTTTTTGTTCTATCTCATTATTAAACGTTACTGGTTATGGATAAGTTAAAAAGCAAATTTCTGTACACTTAAAATATCAAATGCGACAAAGCGAAGCGATATATTTATACCGTTACGGTATCGGTATAAAAAGTTTAGAGTTGGTGATATGTCCTGCAATTGCTGTAGCTGCAGCGGTTGCGGGACTCATCAGATGAACCATACCACCTTTTCCCATTCTGCCATTAAAATTTCTGTTTGTGGTTGAGGCACAGCTTTCTCCTTTTGCCAACACACCGTTACTCATACCTAAACATGCTCCACAGGTCGGATTTGTAATACAAAATCCTGCATCAGCAAAGATTTTCAACAGTCCCTCTTCCATCGCCTGACTATAGATTTTAGGAGTAGCCGGAGATAAAACACCACGAACGTTCTCATTAACTTTATTATCTTTGAGTACTTCAGCAGCAGCCCTTAAATCTTCAATACGTCCATTTGTACAGGAACCTATATAAATTTGATCTACTTTTTCGCCTTCCATTTCAGAAACTGGTTTTACCTGGTCAGGCTTATATCCAAAAGTAACCATTGGTTCAAGGTTGCTCAGATCATATTCAATAATTTGTTCATATTTAGCATCATCATCCGACTTCCATTTCGCAAAATCTGCCAATGCTTCATCTTTTGAAGAATATTCATCTTTAATAAAATCCCATAGATAATCTACTGTTACCATATCAGGATAACATACTCCACATGTTCCTCCTGCTTCAATAGCCATATTGCAGAGAGTCATACGTGATTCCATTGTCATACTATCTACTATCGGCCCAGTAAATTCCATTATCATATTGGTTGCGCCATTTACACCAACCTGTGATATAATGTAAAGAATTACATCTTTGGCATATACCCCTTTAGGAAGTTTACCGTTTAAAACAAATTTAATTGTTTTAGGAGTTTTGAAGGCACAGACACCTTTTAATATACCAACTTCCAAGTCTGTTGTTCCAATTCCGGCTGCAAACGCACCAAATGCTCCATGAGTACATGTATGCGAATCACCCATGATTACAGTATAACCCGGCCTGACAAAACCTTTTTCGGGAAAAATAGCATGGCATACACCATTTTTTCCTATATCAAAAAAATCTTTTATATTGTTACGTTTTGCCCAGTCACGTAATACTTTGCCCTGCTCTGCTGTTTTTGAATCTTTTGCCGGCGTAACATGATCTATTACAACCTTGATCTTTGAAGCATCAAATACTCTGTCTTTACCACGTGCGACTAAATCGCTAATTGCGATTGGAGTTGTGATTTCATGACAAAATACACGATCCAGTTTTAATACATTTATTCCTTCATACGGTTTATTGACTACATGTGAATCAAATATTTTTTCTGTAATTGTTTTTCCCATTGCTTATCTCCTATTTTTAAAAAACGATTGTCTTTACTGATTACTGATTGGGCGCAAGCATCGCGCCCCTACCTGAACGCCTTCGGCGGGGTAATAATCCAATATGCTTTTAAAGGGACTGCCCCTGTATTTACGAGAGTATGCGGTTCATCTGCGTTAAAAGACACACTGTCCCCGGCAATTAGAGCGTATTTATTTCCGCCTATTTTAATTTCTCCTTTGCCTTCAAAAATAATCCCCAGTTCACTGCCCTGATGCCCATACTCGCTGCTTTTTTTATTTTCTCCTGGTTTAATCTCCAGGTGATACGCTTCTATTGCATTTTCCTGATAAATATTATCAATTTTTGAAAGAAGCTCATAAGTTACAGGACCATCTATTATTTTCTTCCTCATTTTCTTTTTTATTATATGAATTTTTGTATTTCTTTTATTTTTTTGAAATAAATATTCAAAATCTATGTTTAGTTCATCTGTAATTTTTAATAATGTATCAATTGCAGGGGATACTTTATCAGTTTCAATCTGAGAAATAAGGCTCTCGCTAACGCCAATCTTTTGCGATAGTTCTTTCATTGTCAGCCTCCTGCGTTTTCTTATTTCTCTCAAGATTTTTCCAAAATAATATTTCATAATGCTTCCAAAAATAACTTTAGTTTTAATTAAGTTTCTTTAGTATAGTTAAAGAAAACAATAAGTCAAATATTAAAATAAAAAATATTGCCACATAGCATCTTTATTGATATAATGAGTATTAAGAATGATTTACATATACTCAACTCAAAGCGAAATGATTTTTAAAAGCTACTAGTTTAAAGAATAACAAATATGGAGTTAATCAATGAGCAAGACCAAAGAAAATTTAGAGGCAGCATTTGCCGGTGAATCTCAAGCTAGAAACAAATACACTTATTTTGCAAGTGTAGCTAAAAAGGAAGGTTATCATTATATAGCTAAAATTTTTGAAGAAACTGCTGAAAATGAAAAAAGACATGCAAAAGACGAATTTAATCTTCTTAATGGAATTGGAAATACTGTTACAAATTTAAAAGAAGCTATTGATGGAGAAAATTACGAAACCACTAATATGTATCCGCAATTTGCAAGAGAAGCAGAAGAAGAAGGTAATAAAGAGGCTGCACGCCTTTTCACACAAATTGCAAAAGTAGAAGCACATCATAGAGACCGATATAAAAAGCTCCTGGAAATGGTGCAGAATGGAACAGTCTTCAAAAGAGAAAAACCAATAGAGTGGAAATGTAGTGTTTGCGGTTATGTCCTTAACGCCACAGAACCTCCAGTAAAATGTCCATGTTGCCAACATCCAAGGGAATATTATGAGCCGGCAAATTTAACAATTTGATTAGAAAGGAACATACCTTATGGCTTCATATAAGTGCAAAGTTTGCGGGTTTATCTATGATGAATCAAAAGAGGGAAAAAGCTGGAAAGAGCTCCCTGACAATTGGTGCTGTCCTCTTTGCAGTTCTGATAAAAGTTATTTCACTACATCTAAAGTCTATGAATGCAGTGTTTGCGCTTATATATATGATGAAGCTAAAGAAAAGGTTCATTGGGCTGATCTAGATGAAAACTGGGTTTGTCCAACCTGTAGTTCAGGAAAAACATATTTTAATTTGAAAGACAAGGATAAAGTTTTAAATAAAGAGATAAGTGTTGAAACAAAAATATCATCTGATAAAGATAAATATCTTGCAGAGTGGGCAAAAGGTTCAGATGATACAGAAATTTATTTTAATGACATTCATAAAATAGCAGAAACAGGTGAATCTATAATAGAACCAATGAGAAGCAAAATAAAATATCCTTCCTGGGATGATATTTTATTTAAAGGTTCACAACTAAGTAAGTTGCCTTTAAATGATGATGAACATGTTTTAACTGAAACAGTCATTGGTAAAAAGGCAAAAACACCACTTGTAATACAGGCTCCTATTATTATATCACACATGTCTTTTGGTGCTTTATCTAGGGAAGCTAAAATAGCTTTATCCAAAGGTTCTGCAGCAGTCAAATTGGCAATGTCATCTGGTGAGGGAGGTATCCTTGATGAATCACTTAAAAATTCTTATAAGTATATCTTTGAATATGTTCCAAATAAGTATAGTGCAACTGACGAATATCTGAAACAAGTAGACGCAGTTGAAATAAAAATTGGACAATCGGCAAAACCAGGAATGGGAGGTCATTTGCCGGGAAATAAAGTAACTGATGAAATTGCTGCCGTTAGAGGAAAAGAAAAAGGTAAAGATATTATAAGTCCATCTAGATTTGATGAAATTAAAACTTCCTCTGACTTAAAAAAAATGGTTCAGTTTCTTAGAGAAAAAACTGAAGGAAAACCGATTGGCATCAAAATAGCTGCAGGAAAAATAGAAGAAGATATTGAGTTTGCTCTTGCAGCTGATCCGGACTTTATTACAATCGATGGGCGAGCGGGTGCAACAGGTGCAGCTCCAAAATTCATTAAAGATTCTACTTCAGTTCCGACACTTTTTGCCCTTTACCGTGCTAGAAAATATTTGGATATAAATGCACCGGATGTTTCTCTCATAATCACAGGTGGGTTAAGAATCTCATCCGATTTTGCAAAAGCTATCGCACTTGGTGCTGATGTTGTAGCTATAGCAAGCTCAGCGTTAATGGCTATAGGTTGTCAACAATACCGCATATGTAATACAGGAAAATGTCCTATAGGCATAACAACACATGATCCTGAATTGAGGGGAAGACTTAATATTTCTAAATCAGCACAAAGACTTGAAAATTTTCTACAGGTAAGCATAAAAGAGCTAAAAGATTTTGCTAGAATCACCGGGAATGATTGTATTCACAAACTATCGATGAAAGATCTCTGCACCATAAATTCTGAAATATCCAATAATACAGACATTTCTCATGTTTAAGAAAAAAATATTGCCGGTATTCTTATTTTCTTTCCTCCTACTCTAAAGCTTTCTCCGTCGCTCTGCGAGCTATAGTGGGCAGGTCGGAGGATAAATGCTGGATTTTAATCTCACTTCTTTTTATTCTTTAATCTTAAAGATTATTGGCTTTGGGAAAAGTTTTTTTAGAGTAGGTATATTTTTATCTTCGCTTATTTTTTTTACATAATTAACATATTTCTTGTCTGCATGCTGTGGATCAAATATTGCATTCAGTAAATTAGCCAGGCGCATTCCCCCAACATAAATTTGACTTTTGCTCACTTTTTGAACTGAAATCAGATATTGTTTAAGGTTTTTAAATTTGGCATATACCTGTTTTTTAGGTTTTTTTGAGCTTTTGATATATTCGATTTTTTCAGTACTTATAAATTTAGCGGCCAACATATTGCTTTCGATAGTCCAGTTAATTATTTTAGCATCTTGTATTCTTTTGCTGAGAGTTTGCCCTTTCTTCGCACTCTTTATAATATTTTTTGATTCTTTAGCTATAAACTTATTTTGGACCTTTGTTTGAAATTTCGGATAAAAGCTATAAGGAAGCTGTTCGCAAAACCCAGCTCCTGAATCCCATAAAGAATGAATATTACTTATTTTTGAAACCTCTTTTTTCGGAGGAGGCAATACAGGAACAGTGAGAGCTTTTCTAAAAACAATTTTATTTCCGCCGAGAGTATTTATTCCATAAATAATAGGAGCGGCATTGTGCAGAGGCATATGCATATCACCAACCAAATGTAAAATAAATCTGAATGCTACCGTTTTTTCAGCTAATGAAGATTTATTGTTCAACATTGTTTTTATAGAGCTTCGAAGAGCTGTATAACAATTATATTTACTCAGATCTGTATTTGATTTTAAAAGTTTTTTTATTGCCTTGTCTGTGTTTGCAGCTGAAACCTTCTTGTCCGGTAAAGTAACGGGATTAATATAATGAAACATACCATTTACTTTCGCATTTTCCTCATTTTTCCATTTCTCATTTTTTATTACATCACACCAAGTACTCGCGGTTATAAGTGTAGTCGTTTTCTTTGATGACTGAAGAGTACCGGGATAAGCAATTAAAGTTTTTAGGTATTTATCCGCAATTTTAAGAGTAGTAGGCGTTAAATTATTTTTAGCAATTTGAGCGGTCAGTTCATGCCCTGTAGCCCACCATGCCATTGATAATGTACAGCAACTAATAATATAACAAGATAGTATCAATATTGATTTTTTTTTCATTGTATTCCTTTTATTTTTATTAATACCCACACAACATTGTTTTTTATATATTGTATTGAAAAAGGCAATAATATGCAATATAGATATATATGAAAAACAATACAAAAGTTATAATGATAATGGTTGACGGATTCGGAATTCCTGTTGCAGGATGGAATGATTCTGTTTATGCAAAATATTGTTCAAAAGAATTTATGGATTTGCTTGTTAATTATTCTATCCCTCTGGATGCCGGACTTGGTGTTCCAGGCATTCCTCAAAGCGCTACAGGACAGACTGCATTGTTTACCGGGATAAATGCCGCTGAGGCTATGAATAAACATCATCCAGGATTTCCAGGACCGACACTGAAAAAAATCATAAAAGAACAGAATATATTTAAAGCACTCCTTAAAAAAAACAAATCTGTTATTTTTGCTAATGCTTATGTTAAATATTCAATAGAAAAAGTTGCATCCTCAAGATTTTGTTCTGTTACTTCATGCATGGTAAGCAATACAATAAATAGTGTTTTTAATTATAAATCCCTGCTTTTAAATAAATCTATTTATCATGATATAACAAGAGAAACAATTGCACCTGAACATAATATTACTACTATATTACCAGAAGAAGCAGCACACCATCTCCTTAATGTTTCAAAAAATGTGGATTTTACACTGTTTGAATATTTTATGACAGATGTGGCTGGGCATAGCCAAAAAGAAGACATACTAAAAAAGATATTAAATACACTAAGTAGCTTTGTTGTTACAATAAAAGCAGACCTGCCTGATAATACACTTCTAATGATTACCAGTGATCATGGTAATTGTGAAAATCTTTCCGTTCCAGGACATACAGTCAATCCAGTACCACTGATATGCTATACTAAAACCAGTAGTCTTTTCGAAAAATTATTTCCTTTTTTGGGTGCAGCTAGAATATATAAACAACTTAAAATAAAAATATCTTCAGTATATTGTCCCAAAAAAACTGTTTTATCTAAAGCTAAATCCATTATTGACGTATATAATTTAATTATAAAGATACTGGATTAGATATTAATGTATCTGTAGTTAAACAGTTATCAGTAAATAGTTAAGACTGAAATCCTACAAATAAACAAAAAATCTCAAATATAAACAAGTTAAACTTGGTTTTGTCTTTTTGTTTTATCACGCGGTTAAACTTTGTTGATTATGAGTAAGTTAAAAAGCAAATTCCTGTACACTTAAAATATACATTTGGAGAAATGTTTTGTTTGAAAAAATAAAAAAAGAATTGGTTAATTTATATAAAAGTATACAAACAGACCTTTGGGCCGTAGATTTAAAAGAGTTTAATATCTGTTTGCGCCCTTTCCTTTTCCTATGTCGTTTTTTCTATCTTGTTTTTGCTGATTTTGCACAAAAGAAAACATTAATGATGTCGGCTGCACTTAGCTATGCAACTGTATTAGGAATTATTCCAATCACACTTGTCATAGTCGCATTGTCAAAGGGGCTGCTCGAACAAAATTTAACCAAATATACACCTGAGATAATTGATTACTTAGTCTCAAAGATTTTACCAGTTTTAAATGATTTGCCCAGCAAAGGTACCGGCGTACAGTTATATAACTCTTTACAGGATTATATAAACCTTGAATTGATTCCAATGTTAACAAATTTGAATCTTCAGGAAATTGGCCTTTACGGTGCAATTGTTCTTATTGTAATATCATTCTCTCTGATGCGGACAATTGAAAAAGCATTTAATGATATATGGGGAGTAGCATTCAAAAGAACGTTTTGGAAATTAATATTAAATTACTGGTTAATTATTGCTTTATTTCCTGCCTTTATGCTGCTAACACTGTGGATAACCGGTTTCAGCTTTTTCCGTGATTTTATTAATCTAGGGAATTCAACATGGGTTTCAAAGGCCTTTGCAGATCAAACAGCTACATTTTTAGCATTATGGATATTGTTTTCAGTTGTTTATAAAGTAATCCCTAATACAAGAGTAAAGCTTTTTCCAGCATTAATTGGCGGTATTGTAGGCGGAACACTTTGGCAAATAAATAATATGCTGAGTTTTCTTTTTGTATCTACCGCTATAAGAACTCATTACCTCTATGGTAGTATTGGTATGATACCGATTTTGCTAATCGCGCTGTTTATAGGCTGGCTCATTGTACTGTTTGGCGCACATGTTTCATTTGCCGTGCAGAATTTAGAATACTTCAGAGTAACAATATTGGCAAGAATTATACACCCTTCAGATAGACAGGAAATTGGGTTGATATGCTTAGCTGTTATTGCAATTCGTTTCTTAAACAAGAAAACACCGCCTACAGCCGAAGATATATCTATTCGTTCCGGGTTGCCGGAAGTTTTCTTTTTAAGAACTCTAATGATTTTAAAAAATGCGGGATATGTTAATCGAACAGATGACAGTCCAGCCGAATATGTGTTAGCTATCAGCCCTGAAAGTATCAGGCTAAAAGATATAATGGATACGGCAATTGGACATATAAATGACAAAGAACTTCCATTGATGTCAGATAAAACATTGTGGAAAGAATCCATTGGTATCTGTACAAAATATAGAGACAGCTTTCAAGCCAATGCTAATCCAACATTATTGGAAATAGCAGAAAAACTGAGGGGAAAAATAGAGTAAAGTTTTCACTAAGTACATACAAGATAAATATTGCTTTTATCTTTTTGTTTTATCGCGTCAGGCAACCTTGTTAATTAGTGCTTGGGAGAAAACCCCCTATTTTTTGGGAAAATATGTTTTTGAGC
>CAZVCD010000104.1:0-8926 GCA_964625675.1 uncultured Victivallales bacterium
GTATAAAAGACTATTGGCTTGCAGAAGATCTTACAAATGCAGTTGAGAATGCTTTAGTCTTCCAATCTAATAGTGGTATTATTTTCTCCGAGTCCGAAATTAACTCTTTTTTGATAAAAATCCTTGAAGATGCCGGTTATCCTAATGTAGCTGAAAATTTTCGTGGGAAAAGCAAAATAATATCAGAAAATATTACATTGTCGGATGATGTAGTAAAAAAATTGTTCAACACTCAGTTTGGCATTAAAGATGAAGATTTAACACGTTTATCTGAAAAAGTATTAAATGCCTGTGATTCTCTAGCTGTTTCCTCTGCGCCTCCTTCGCTTCTTTTAGAACTAGCAAGGTATTACAGGAAATCTGATATTTCTGTACCCAAACTTAAAAGATTAAATTATATGAATGTTGCAGCAACACCGTGGATATTGCCGTTTCATGAAATATTACCGCTATTATCTGTGGATACGCAAAAACTCATTAAATTAGGTTTAATAGATGTAGCTGGTATAAGTAGACTATTTCCTTCGATAAAAATTAATTTAAAACTCGAAGTGCTAGCTGAATATTATAATCTGCAACCTCTTATTACAGAACTAGTTTTGTTTCCATGTTTTGATATTGTTATCGAGAGTATAAATGAAGTTATTACAAGAATTAATCGTCATTTTGCTCTTATGGAAGATGAAAGTATAGGAAAAACTTTACCTGTCTATCTGCGATTTTCAGATATTTATGGTTTTTCAAAAAAATATTTTGGAGTCAGCTTGCCTGGCGGAGAAAAGTTCTGTAGGGATATTGCCGTTACGCTGGCAGAAAATCTGAAACATCCTGTTTCAATAAAAGGCATTCGTTTAATTCGAAATTTTAATTAAAAAAGAACAATAAAACCAAAAATATATTGATGTTTGAGAAAAAAATATGACTGTAAAACTTTATAACACAATGGCAAGAAAAAAGGAAGAGTTTACTCCTATAAATGGCAAAAATGTAGGATTATACACCTGTGGCCCTACTGTGTATAATTATTCACACATTGGCAATTTAAGGTCTTTCGTTTTTGAGGACATTTTAAAAAGGACTTTAAAATACCTTGGGTACAAAGTTACTCAGATAATGAATTTGACAGATATTGATGACAAAACTATCAGAGATTCAATTGCTGCCGGTATTCCGCTACAGAAATATACAAAAAAATATAAAGATGCCTTTTTTGAAGATCTCAATAAACTGAGATTTGACAAACCTGAACTTTTCCCGGCTGCAACGGATCATATCCCCGAAATGATAGAATTGATAAAGACTCTTATAGACAAAGGATATGCGTACCGGAGTGAAGACGATTCTATTTATTTTTCCATTTCAAAATTTCCTGAATACGGTAAATTAGCTAGAATTGATATGAAAAATCAACGAGCTGGTGCAAGAATTAAAACCGATGAGTACGAAAAAGATTCTGTTGCTGATTTTGCACTATGGAAAGCCTGGAATGAAAATGATGGAGACAACTTTTGGGAAAGCCCCTGGGGGAGAGGAAGACCCGGATGGCATATAGAGTGCAGTGCTATGAGTATGAAATATCTTGGAAAAACATTTGATATTCATACCGGCGGTATTGATAACATGTTTCCGCATCACGAAGACGAAATTGCACAGAGCGAAGCAGCAAATGGAGGAAAATTTGTAAATTACTGGATGCATTGCGAATACTTAATTGTAGAAGGGCAGAAGATGTCAAAATCTTTAGGCAATTTTTATACCCTTCGTGATCTTGAAGAACGCGGATTAGATTGTAATGCAATTAGATGGGTTCTTATCTCATCTCATTATAGAAGGACATTAAATTTTACACTTGAATCGTGTGAACACGCTAAAGAAACATTAAGGAATTTTAATAGCTTCTTTGCAAGGTTGCATGAAATAGTACTTTCTGGAAAAGAAGGAACAGATAC
Source organism: uncultured Victivallales bacterium (assembly GCA_964625675.1). Taxonomy (GTDB): domain Bacteria; phylum Verrucomicrobiota; class Lentisphaeria; order Victivallales; family GWF2-38-69. Next base: position 1,950 of record CAZVCD010000104.1, read on the forward strand.
TGCTCAAATCATTAATAAGTATTCTGAAAAATTTAAAAATGCAATGAGTGATGATTTAAATATTTCAGAGGCATTAGCTGCTGTATTCAGCTTACAAAAAGATGCCAATATTTTAATTGCTTCAGGAAAATTGGGTAAAATTGGTGCTGAAGCACTGTTGAATACTTTTAAAAAATTTGATACTGTCCTCGCTGTTTTTGAATTTGAAAAAGAAAAAGATGAAATTCCCTCTGAAGTTGCTAAAATAGCTGAAGAACGACAAAATGCTAGAAACAATAAAGACTTTGCCACTTCCGATTTATTGAGAGATAAATTAAAAGAGATGGGGTGGAGCATTGAAGATACACCGTCAGGTCCTAGGATTACCAAAATATGATTGTAAACGAGCTCACCAAAATTTCAGATTTAATCAGTGAATTAATAAAGAATGATGATTTTCCTGAGAAGATTGAGCCTATTCAACTGAAGAATGCCGTTGTTTCATATCCTATGAGGGCAGGGAAAAGGCTTCGGCCTGCTTTAGTCCTATGGAGCTGTGGGTTGCTTGAAGGTGACCTGAAACAGGCAGAATACGCAGCAGCAGCAGTTGAAATATACCATAATTGGACACTTGTTCATGATGATATTATTGACGAAGACGAATTGCGTCGCGGTATGCCTGCAACTCACACTGAATTGGCTGAGTATGCTCGTGATAATTATTCGTTAGATATAAAGAAGGCTAAAAAATTTGGCTCTGATTTTGCTATTTTGGCCGGCGATCTTCAACATGCCTGGGCTATGAATTTATTGCTGAAATCCACTCAACGAGGCGTTTCATCAGATCTAGTAACAGCACTATCCAGAAACTTATGTGAAATACTCTCAAGAGATTTAATAAGCGGGGAAGCATTGGATGTTGAATTCTCATACCGTAACATTAAAAATGTTACTTCTGAAGAAGTAGAAAAAATGATGTATCTAAAAACCGGTGCTTTATTAAATTATTCAGTTACGACTGGAGCAAAAATTGCCTTGAAAACAGATAATAATCTTGATAGGCGTTTGCAGAAACTCTCTGATTTTGCTACTGCGGCTGGAATAGCTTTTCAATTGCGGGATGACTGGCTGGGAATTTTTGGAGAAACTGAGTCTTTTGGAAAACCACTTGGAACCGATATCTGTTCGGCCAAACCAACAATGTTGCTTTTAAATACATTGAGAAATTTAAAACAAAACGATAGAAATAAGCTTCTAGGCTTTATTGGTGCACCGAAAATAACTTCAGGGGAATTAATGGATATACGTTCTCTTGTTAGAAAATCAGGTGCCGAAAAAGATATACTGGAAAAAAGTAATAATTTGAAAAATTATGCTAAACAGTCTTTAGCCGGATTTCCCGATAATAAGTATAAAAAACTGTTACTGGATCTGAATGATTATTTGGTTGACAGAATACATTAAATTTGGTGATTTGGTGGTATTTATTTAATATTCTGATTGATCAATTAAAAATGGACAATATAATTTTATGACTAGTGATGAATTAAGAAGAAGGACTAAAAAATATTAAACGTTTGTATTTTTAGCGATTTCCAATCACCCAATCACTAAATCATCAAATCACTAAATAATATGGAAAAAATACTTAAACATTTCGCAGGATATATCCTAATGGAAAAGGGATTGAGCAAGAATACTGTCTCTGCCTATACTGGTGATTTGAAATTTTTTATAGAACATTTAAAAGAAAATGGAATAGATGATTTCGAAAAAGTAACGCGAAATGATATCCATTATTTCCTTGAGGATAGTTCTGACAAAGGCATTGAATCTGCTTCGCTTGCACGTCGGCTTGTATCTATAAAAGTTTTTTATCGATACCTGTTTCAAGAGAAAATTATCAAAACTGATATCACGGATGTAATGACATCTCCTAAATTATGGCGTCTACTTCCTGATTTTCTTTCCCCTAATGAAGTAGATGCACTGCTTAAGGTGTATTCAAACAGAGCAAAAGATCCTTTAACTCTAAGAAATAGAACTATTTTGGAACTGATGTATTCATGCGGCCTACGAGTAAGTGAAACAGTTAATTTGTGCTTAGGTGATTTGAAGTTTGATGAAGGAATTATTAGAGTTACCGGAAAAGGTAATAAAGAACGAATAGTGCCCATTGGTTTACCGGCTGAAAGAATATTACAGAAATATTTAGATAAAATTAGACCAGAACTGCTCAAAGAAAATATTGATGAATCCGTCGTTTTTTTATCACAGAATGGCAGGATACTGGACAGAGAAAGAGTCTGGGGCATAATAAAAGAAGCAGCAAAACTTGCCGGAATTAGAAAAAATATACATCCGCATACCCTGAGACACTCTTTTGCCAGTCACCTATTAGCAAACGGTGCTGATTTAAGGGTTATTCAGGAAATGCTTGGACATGCGGACATCAGTACAACACAAATTTACACACATGTGGATCAGGATCGTTTAAAATCTGTATTGCAACAATTTCATCCAAGATCGTAGCAGGTGCGCAATACTTGTGGCCAACCGGTTATCGGTTATAAAATTGGTGAAAAATAGAGGCGCAATACTTACGCTCAATTTGCGGTATAAAAATAAAGGATTAACATTATGCAAAAAAGAAATATTGGCTGGATCGGTACCGGAGTGATGGGGAATTCTATGTGCATTCGACTGATTAATGCCGGATATTCTTTAAATATTTATAGCAGAACCAAAGAAAAGGCGCGTAAATTAATTGAAATGGGAGCTATTTGGTGCGAATCACCAAAAGAAGTCGCAGAGAAGAGTAATATAGTATTTACCATTGTTGGATACCCTGAAGATGTTAAATCAGTTCTTCTTGGCAGTAATGGGGTATTAGAAGGTATAGAACCAAGTTCTATCATTGTTGACATGACAACGTCCGAACCTGAATTGGCAGGACTTATTTATTCAGAAGCACAAAAAAAAGAAGTCGATAGCATAGATGCCCCTGTTTCAGGTGGAGATGTAGGAGCAAAAGAGGGAACTCTTGCAATAATGTGTGGTGGAAAACGAGAAATATTTGACAAAATGCGTCCCATATTTGAAGTGTTGGGTAAAAACATTGCGTATATGGGCAAAGCCGGTGCTGGACAGCACACTAAAATGAGCAATCAAATTTTGATTGCTTCCACTATGATAGGTGTTGTTGAATCACTTATTTATGCTTATAAAGCAGGATTGGATTTAGATTCTGTTATAGATGTTATAGGGCAGGGCGCTGCAAGTTCATGGTCAATTAATAATCTGGGAAGACGTATTGTAAACAGCAATTTTGATCCGGGGTTTTTTATTAAACATTTTATTAAAGATATGGGGATCGCTCTTAAAGAATCAAAAAGAATGAACCTTTCACTTCCAGGGTTGGCTTTGGCAAATCAGTTTTACATTGCTGCAACAGCGATGGGATATGAAAACCTAGGAACTCAAGGGTTATACAAAGTTGTCCAAAAGATGAACTGTATCTAGTAGCCCTTGTATACAGGGATTTGCAGTTTAATCAAATCCGGGTAGTGAATCCTGTGAAGATTCGTTTTTTTCTACGGTATCCCTAGTGCTGTTATCAGATTTGTTTAGCCATTTGTCTAGTGAAACTACTTTAATATCCATTTTTTTGGCTTTTTTTAACTTTGAACTGGAACTGTTTAAATCAGCAACCACCAGTATGCTAAGTTCTTTAGTTACTTTATCTACAGGTGTATATCCATTTTGTGATGCAATTTTTTCGTAATCGGATCTTTTTTCCGGCATCTTTCCTGTAAAGCAAATTGTCTTTATATCTGCTTGTGATGCATTGTCCTTGGTGGTTGAAATTGTGACAGCGTCTAATAATTCATCAATAATATCAGATTTTTCTTTAAATGCCATGAAGATACTTTCGGACATTGTTGGACCAACTTGATCAATCTGAAGCAGTTCTTCAACAGTTAGTTTTCTAAGTTCATCAAACGAATATTTGCTTAGCAGAGTTTTAGCAAAGGTCTGCCCGACTCCCGTTATATTCAGTGCTGCAAGAAGTTTAAAATCTGTTGTATTTTTTGCCCCTTGAATATTGTTAAATAGTTTTGTCGCAGATTTTTCTTTAAATCCATCGATTCTATAAATATCGACTAAAGTTAAATTCAGTATATCTTTTAGCTTTTTAACACCTAATGTTTGTGTCATTTTACGGATTGTAGGTTCACCCAATTCTTCAATATCGAGGTCTTTAACTGCCGCCGAAAGTCTCTGGATAATTTTCTCAGAGCATACCGGATTTGTGCATCTAAGTTCTACTCCTGCAACTTCGACGCTAGAATTACAAGCTGGACATTTATCAATGAAGGGGGATGTCCTATTTTTGCCTTGTTCAAAATCTACGACGTGTGGAATAACTTCCCCTGCGCGTTCAATTGTTAAAGTATCTCCTATCTGTATATCTTTATCAATGAGGTACTGGTAGTTATGAAGTGTGACATTAGAAATTGTAACTCCACTAAGTTCAATAGGTTCTAAAATGCCTTTTGGGGTTAGATTGTTTTTTCCGAAACTCCACATTATATCTTTTAAAATAGTTTTTTTTCTGGCGCCTGTAAACTTCCAAGCTATCATACCTCTGGGAAACATAGCTGTTTCTCCTAAGCTATCTCTATATGCACTATCTGCTAATTTAATAACTAAACCGTCAAGGGGATATTGCTGAGATTCTATTTCTTCAAGAATTTCAGGCCATTTAACAGGTAAATCTTTAAGCGTAACAGAGAATGAAATTAAATTATAATCAACGAGTGTTAGTTTAGCACCTTGTAGCTGTATCTCTCTAATATCTTTTAATCCCATAATGCCACCAACAGCATTTCTTGAATTTTTGTAGGTCTCACCACCTTTTCTTTTTATTTTGCTATAGATATTTTTGAAATCGTCGTTTCTTATTACAATTTCTCCTCTAACTGGTCGATCCAGTTGCCCTTTATAGCCAATTGTTTCGAGCTCTATCAATGGAATTTTATCAGATACATTTTGATCACTACTGTCCTGTCCTCTTGTCGCTAGGATAGTTCCGTCATAATTAGCAGAAATACCATCATATTTTGGTTGAATAAAAAACAACTCATCATCATTTCTAGCTTTATCTTTTGCCCAGTCCATGAGACTTTTTTTGCCTTTTGGAGCATCATCGAAAAAATAGGTTTTTGCCAGTGATATCATTTTCATTTCAGGAGCAAGTTTGACATCACCTAAACTTGAAACTTTGGGAGCAAAATATTTTTGAAGCAGTTTATGGTCTGGGTTAAGTTCCTCTAGTCTTCTAATAAGTAAATCAAATTCTTCATCACTTATCTGTGGAGTGTTGTTTTCCCAATATAAACGGTTGTGCTTTTCTATCTCGACTGCTAGTTGTGTTTCATCTAATAATAGAATATTTTTCATACTTCCTCTACTTGAGGTTATTTGGGATAATTGAGTTTATTCAATCCGAGATTTTCTCTACTATAATTAATGATTTTCCAAATATTTGAATCTCTTGCAATTAGTTTTATCAGTTTGGATGTTGAAATACCTAATGATTCCGCTGTTTTAGAAATGCTAAAGTCAAACTCCCACAGTTTATCAAATAACAATGCGATCCAAAGGGGATAAATAGAGTTTGACAGACTGATTTTTAACCTGTCTAAAGATATTGCCGGACCTCTAACTTCTACAGCCAGTTTTATTTTCAATTTTTTTAAGGCGATATGACGGTTGTTTGACTGGCTGCGTGTTTCAGTAGAAGTTACAGAAATATTTGAAGGCTTATGAATAATGCGGACTGCAGATAATTTTCTGTTTCTTTTCTGTCCTCCAGGACCACTAGCCTGAAAACTTTCCATAGCGCAGTGAGCAAACAGCTCTTTATCATCTGATTTCAGCCATTGATTTCTATTGGCCAAATATGCAGGGGGCTTTTTGTTTTGTTCTTGATGTGATTGTTCTGGCGACAAGAATTCAGTTTTCAAAAGTATAGAAACTTGTTTTTTAACTTGTTAATAGACGACAATGTCATATTCCTTGTTAATAGAAGATAGTAAAACAAAATGAACTTATTAATTGAAAGTCCCTTAGGTCCTTTTTGAGTAAAAAACCAAGGGGGCAGTATTTGTTATTAATATTCTTCTTCTTCTTCTTCTTCTTCTTCTACAGGAGATAGTTTTGTTGGTTTATGATGATCCTGTATTTTGTCGAGGTGACGTCTCAATTGTGTGTTAGTTTTTTCTACTACGGTATCAATGGAGTCGTACATATCGAAAGATTCATGGTCAGCTTCAATATTAAGATTCTTGCCTCTTACTAAAATTTCAGCTTTGTGCCGTGATTTCTGACAGTCTAAAATTACACGAACGCTTGTTATTTTAGGAAAGTCACTGACAATTGTATTAGCTTTGTTTTCAGCATAAGTTTTTAAAGTATCTGAAATTTCCCCATTACGTATACTTACTATTACGCTCATATTAATCTCCTTATTTATATATATATTTTACATTGTAAATTTCGGGCCCAAATATATTTCTCTCGCCTTCGGGTCTTTAACGAGAAAGTCACTGCTTCCGTGCAATATAATTTGACCTTCGCACATGATATAAGCTCTGTCCACAACAGAGAGAGTTTCACGTACATTATGGTCTGTGATTAAAATACCTAATCCTTTATCCCTCAGGCGAAGAATAATCTGCTGAACATCATAAACAGCAATAGGGTCTACACCGCTAAAAGGTTCATCTAAGAGAATAATTGATGGATTTGTAACCATTGCGCGAGTAATTTCTAGACGACGGCGTTCTCCACCGCTCAATGTCATTGCTTTTTGTTTTGCTAAAGGGGTGATTTCAAGTTCATCCAACAGTGTTTTTAGACGTTGTTTCTTTTCATAGGCAGTTAAGTCTAAAGTTTCAAGAATAGCCATAATATTTTGTTCAACCGTAAGTTTT
>CAZVCD010000105.1:0-1900 GCA_964625675.1 uncultured Victivallales bacterium
GGTCAAATATATTATTTTTACCTAATTCCAAAGCCGCAATAGCTGTAGTTGCTAAACAAAAAAACACAAGAAACGCATGCAAAACGAAAAACAGGGCCTTTTTTTTTTTTTGTTTAAAATGTAATTGCTGCCGGTCTGACATAAATCAAATCCTCCAAGGAATAGTTAGGAATAGTATAATTATCAGAAAAAAGTAATTCTGCCGGATACACATCAAGTACTATTGCTTTAGATGTTAATTGCATAGGTAAAACATCAGCAATAAACTTATTATCCAGATAAACAATATGATCAAAATTTTCAAGTTCCAAAAGCAAATTTTCTTTTCCTGCCAATACCGGATCTCTTTTAGTAAGCAAAAAAATATCATTATTTTCTATTCCATAGATCAAAACTTCCCCCCTGGATGCGTAATACAGTACAGCAATTTTATCTCCAGGTAATGAATTGATTTTGGCAGCTACAGGAAAGGCAGAAGGTATAGCGTTTACTTTTATATTACTTTTGCCAAAAATAATACCTGAGACAAAAGAAGCCGCTATTCTAAGCCCAGTAAAACTTCCGGGGCCTATTCCAATGAACCATTCTGCTATTTCGTCCAATTCAATATTTAGGCCCTGTAAAGACGAAAAAAACACATTAAAAAAAGAAAAATTATTTCTATTGTTTAATAAAATTGATTTTTTCTCCAAAATATTTTTTCCCTCTATATCTAATATAGAAAATGAAGAACATGGCCCTGACAGGTCAAGCGCCACATGGTACTTTTTTGAATATATTCTCATAATATATAACTTTACTTTTTACATGTCCTACTTTTTATACGCCATGATTTCACAACTTAAAAATTAAGTGGTTAAGACGGCAACGGAGTTTTATTCGCCTCTGACAGAGGCATAGGTAACCAGAGTTAGAGCGACTGGGAAAACCTGAAATCCTGGGTCAGAGGACTATTATTAGCCCAAAAAACTAAATGATGAAAAGGATATATATACAAAACCAATTAAGCCTACAAGTGTTAGCAGTGCAACAAGAACAAAAGCAAATCCATATTCTTTTTGGTTCTTGTTCTGAAATTCAGCAATCATATCATTAGTATCCTTCGCTTTTTCAGTCAAAGGAGTTTTTTCTGGTTTAGAACCTTCTTTTTTTATAGTTTCCTCTTCAATACTTACGGTATCAGAAGGCTGAATATCCATCGCAGCATCCAACTCCAGACTTAATCCGCTTGAAATGCTCGATTCATCTTTCAATGAATCTGTTTCTTTTTTTTCTATTTGCACAGATGAATCTTTAACCTGAAGTGGAGGTGTTTTTCCTGTTTTTCCAACCGCTGATGGTTTTTCTGATTCGACTGGGCTAGAGCCTTCTTTTTCTAAAACGTTATCTTCAGCATTTACTGTTTTGGAAGACAGAGCATCCAGTGCTGCATCCAATTCCAGAGTTAACTCACTCGAAATACTCGACTCATCTTTCAATGAATCTTTTTCTTTTTTTTCTATTTGCACAGATGAATCTTTAACCTGAAGTGGAGATTTTTCCATATTTTTATCTGAAAAACCTGAAGTTGAGCTCTTGTCAGTTATGGGTGTAGAAAATAAAACTTTTTTCTTTTCGGGAGTCATAGAAACGGCCGAAGCAGGGGATTGTCTGGATCCACGCAGTTTTAACGTCTTTTTCCCATTAATCCCGCTGTCTAGTGGTGGCTGTGATTCGGGTACACTCCTTTTTAAAGTCTGTGTTTTACTGATTTCGCCATCTGATGAAGATTCTGGCCTGGGCACACGCAATTTTAAAGTCTGTGTTTTACTGATTTCGCCATCTGATGAAGATTCTGACCTGGGCACACTCCTTTTTAAAGTCTGTGTTTTACTGATTTCGCCATCTGATGAAGATTCTG
>CAZVCD010000105.1:2000-8920 GCA_964625675.1 uncultured Victivallales bacterium
CATCTGATGAAGATTCTGGCCTGGGCACACGCAATTTTAAAGTCTGTGTTTTACTAATTTCGCCATCTGCTGAAGATTTTGGCTTAGCCGCAGCACGATCACGCAACGTTAAAGTCTTTTCTTTACTACTTTCGCAATCTACTGCAAGTGTAGCAGATGATATATTTTTCCTCTTCAGTTTGAGTGTTTCTTCTACCTGCTTGCTATCTACTACAGGATTTACTGTTTCGGAAGGATTATTCTGAACCGGCAATTCAGCAAACGTTGATTTTTTAACTTTAGTATTGGTTTTCCCACGTTTTAATACAACAGTTTTTTTAGGTATTTGCCGGGAAATAGCTTCATCTGTGGACGAAGAAAGCTTTGGTTTTGCTTCGGAAGCTTTATTTTTTTTATCCACCTGAGAAGAAGGTCTGTTCAATTTGAATTTTACGGTTTTAGTTACATCTTCTGGAGGTAATTTGCTGTCATTTGAAACTGTTGGAGAAAGTTTTGGTTTTGTTTCGGAAGCTTTATTTTTTTTATCCTCCTGAGAAGAAGGTCTGTTCAATTTGAATTTTACGGTTTTAGTTACATCTTCATTCTGAGCTTTGTTATCTTTTGTATTATCCATAATTACAGTCCTAGTCCAGTCAAGGTAAACCTTGTTTTAGTCTTTCAGCTTTAGAGAATAATATAATATTGTTATCTATTTGCAAGTTAATAAGCTAATATCTATTCAGCTAAACTAACTATTTAATAACACACTCCATATTAATATTATATTTTTTTAGATTTTATTTTCAATCCTTAATGTATATATTAAGATATAAAATTTATACATCTTATATTTATACGATCTACTTAGGAGATATGTTATGTTGGTAATGATTGACAACTATGATTCTTTTACATTTAATATAGTTCAATACTTCAAAGAACTGAAACAGGAAATCAAAGTTTTTAGAAATAATCAGATTTCCTTAGAAGATATATTCAATCTGCCATTAGAAGCCCTAATCATATCTCCCGGCCCATGCACACCTTCTAAAGCCGGGATATCAAATAGTGCTATCAAAACAGCAGCAGAAAAAAACATCCCCGTGTTTGGAATTTGCCTAGGATATCAGTGTATTGGCGAAATATTCGGAGGGGAAATTACACATGCACCATATCTTATGCACGGAAAGATATCTGAAATTTATCATAATCAAGAAGGAATTTTCTCAAATATACCTTCCCCATTTAAAGCAGTTCGCTATCATTCTCTCGCGCTAAAACCAGATTCAGTCCCAAAATGCCTAAAAATCACTGCTAAAACCAATGATAACGTAATAATGGCTGTACAACATAAAACACTGCCTATCCATGGTGTACAATTTCATCCGGAATCAATTTTATCCGAACATGGCCATCAGCTACTCCAAAATTTTTTAGATTTAATTTGATTTTATCATAGCATTTCTGCAAAGAAAAGCTAATATTTGAACAGTACTAGTATATAACATCTTACGGAAATAAATTAATCAAATAAATATGTCAATTCTTGATAACATTAAAGCGCCTGCAGATTTAAAAGAGATTGAAATCTCTGAACTGGATACGCTAGCAAAAAAAATAAGAAAAAGAATAGTATCTGTCACCGCTAAAAATGGTGGTCATATAGCTTCAAACCTGGGTGTAGTAGAACTTACACTTGCTTTGCACTATGTTTTTGATATGCCACGGGATAAAATCCTGTGGGACGTCAGTCATCAGTCCTATACCCATAAAATTCTTACAGGCCGCAATGATTTTATTTCTTCGCTCAGACAAGACGACGGCTGTCTCGGTTTTACGTCCCAGCAGGAATCTGAATATGATGTGTTTGGTGCAGGCCATGCAGGGACAGCTATTTCAGCCGCACTAGGAATGGCTGCAGCCAGAGACAGGCAAAACGGAAAAGAAAAAATCGTTGCAGTAGTAGGAGACGGTTCGTTATCATGTGGAATTTCTCTCGAGGGACTCAACAGCGTAGCAGAAGTAACAAAAGATCTCGTCATTGTTCTAAACGACAACAAGATGTCCATATCCAAAAATGTTGGTGGGATAACTTCATCTCTTAACAATATAATTCCACGACGCGGTTATAATCGCTTTAGAAATAAATTACGAAACCTAATACTTAAGATACCGAGGTTTGGAGGAAAAATACGAAAAACCATTGGTAAAATAGAAACTGCAACCAAAAGCATTTTGGTTCCCGGCATTCTTTTTGAAGAACTCGGGATTCGTTATATTGGCCCAATTAATGGTCATAATATTCAAAATATGATTAATACTTTTAATTTGATAAAAGAGTTTGATACACCTGTTGTTGTCCATGTCATAACAGAAAAAGGAAAAGGATACGGGCCTGCAAAAAGAAATCCGGAAAAATTTCATGGCATTGACAGCTTCGATCCCATAACAGGAAACTCAATTAATAAAAAAGGTGAAACTTTTTCCTCTGCTTTTGGCAAATCCATTGTCAACTTGGCAGGCAAGCATGAAAATGTTGTAGCTATTACTGCCGCAATGTGTGCTGGAACAGGTCTTTCTGATTTTGCAGAAAAATACCCTGACCGTTTTTATGATGTTGGAATAGCAGAAGAACACGCGACAGTTTTCGCCGCAGGAATGGCCTCACACGGATTAAGGCCGGTATTAGCAATTTATGCCACATTTCTACAGCGCGCACTAGGATGTGTTTTTCATGATATCTGCCTGCAAAATCTGCCTGTTATTATTTGTGCAGACCGCTCAGGGATTGTAAATGACGGTCCAACACACCATGGGATACGCGACGTTTCATATTTAAGAACACTACCAAATCTCTCAATTCTCTATCCTGTAAACAGTATTGAGCTTGACACAATGCTAAACATGGCCTACAAACAAAATTCACCGGTAATAATTCGTTATCCTCGTGGAAAAGTACCATCCGACAAAAACTACAAAACCTCCAGCATAGAATGGGGCAAGTCTGTTACAATTCGAGAAGGTGAAAGTATTTCTATATGGGCCACAGGTGTCGAATGTATAACTGCACTTAAAATTGCAGAAATATTGAAACAGTCTAAAATCGAAGCTGAAGTTATCAATACGTGCTTTCTTCTCCCCTTTGATAAGCAAAAACTATTATCCACGGCAAAAGATAAACACATAGTTACAATTGAAGACAACGTTATTTGTGGCGGCCTTGGAAGTACTGTTGATGAAATACTCATAAATAGTGAACACAAAGAAGTACTGCACTTCGGATGGAAAGACGAAATTGTGCCACACGGTACAGCCAGGGGAATTAGGGAAAGGGCCGGATTTACGCCGGAAAAAATAGCAGATCAAATAATAAATGTAGTTATCCCCAAAACGAAATGATTTTCGAAGCAAAATCAAGATAAATCTTGTTTTTGCTTGTCCCGCCATAGCCTCTGGCGAAGGCGGATCTTTTTACTTCTGTTTGAAATCATAATTATGTTGATTATGAAGAAGTTAAAAAGCAAATTTCTGTACACTAAATATAATTGAGATAAAAATCTCGCATTTCCCTCCGTTTTATCCGCCATAGCTCATAGAGCAAAGGAGGAAGCATTAGCGAAGAAGGAAAGAAACCATAAAATAAAAATACCTTCGGTATAGAGGTTAAAAAATGATTAAATATCCTGCCATAGACCCAATATTACTAAAAATCGGTCCGCTAAAAATACACTGGTATGGTGTAATGTATTTAATCGGTTTTCTTGGCGCCTGGCTACTTGCAAGGTATAGAGCCAAAAGATCTGGTGGACTATGGACTGCAGAACAGGTTGCAGATATTGTTTTTTACTCTATCGTTGGTGTTTTAATCGGAGGCCGGCTGGGATATGTAATATTCTATAATCCCGCAGACTACTTTACAAACCCGGCGGATATTTTCAAAATATGGGACGGTGGAATGTCTTTCCACGGCGGTCTGCTTGGCGTTATTGCAATGCTGTACATTTACGCCAGAAAAATAGGCAAAAACCTATTTCAAGTTGCTGATTTCATTGTTCCGATGGTACCGATAGGCTTAGGTGCCGGCAGAATAGGCAATTTTATCAATGGCGAACTTTGGGGTAAAGCAAGTACCCTTCCCTGTGCAATGGTCTTTCCAACAGATCCCACCGGAATGCCAAGACAACCTTCTCAGTTATACGAATTTTTCTTTGAAGGAATTGTTCTATTTATTATTCTTTGGTTATATTCAAGAAAACCACGTCCCAGAATGGCTGTTTCCGGACTATTCCTTCTGTTCTATGGCATTTTTAGATTTCTTGTCGAATTTGTTCGTGAACCTGACGCTCAACTCGGATATCTATGTTGGGGATGGGTTACAATGGGCCAGCTATTGACCATACCAATGATCATTATTGGTATAATTTTCCTAGTTAGGGGATACACTAAATATCCATTGGTAAACGGAATGAATAAAGATGACATTGAGTACTTGAAAAAGATTAAGAAAAAGAGCAGCAAGAAAAAGTAAAATTTTGTTGCTATTGTTGCCCTTATCTACTGAATTAACTCCGGCACCAACTCAAAAACATCTGTTTGAGCCTTCGTCTGCCAGTCAATCGGTTGATACCCGTTCTGCACAAGCTGATTGTTAATTTTAGAGAATGGACGACTACCGAAAAAGCCTCTATATGCTGAAAGTGGAGAAGGGTGCGCCGATTTTATAATTACGTGTTTGGATGTATCTATTAATTTTTCTTTTGTAGCTGCATGTCCTCCCCAGAGAACGAATATAACGGGAGTTTCTTTTTCATTAACGCCCCGTATAACTGCATCTGTAAAATTCATCCAACCGGCTTTACTGTGGGAGGCCGCACTGTGAGCCTTAACTGTTAGTGTCGTGTTTAATAACAAAACCCCCTGCTCTGCCCACGAGACTAGGCTACCATCATTTATCGAAATACCTAAATCACTATCAAGTTCTTTATATATATTTTTCAGAGAAGGAGGCAGTTTTGTACCATTACGTACAGAAAAACAAAGCCCATGCGCCTGACCATTGTCATGATAAGGATCCTGTCCCAATAAAAGAACCTTTACTTTGTCATATGGAGTAAGTTCAAATGCTGAAAATATCTCTTTTTTAGGTGGAAAAACCTCTTCTTTTTCCATTTCATCGACAATAAAACTTTCTAGTTTATGCCAGTAATCCTGTTCAAATTCATTTTTCAATATCTGATACCAATCATTCGGAATCAGCTTTTTCAAACTAATCATTATGGTTCCTTCAAGTTAAACTTCCCGGTTATTCAACGGTCTGCCCCGTCGGATGACTGGGGGACTTGTATTTTTATCTTTTTATTTCTATTTGAATTCAGCACTACATTTATAATTAAGAAGTTAAAAGCACATTTCTATGCCTTTGAAGCAAACCCATTATTATCGATTATATTTATTAGCTTCACCTAAAAGCCAACCATTATTGACCAATGAATCAATTATCTCACTTTGAAATGTTCGTTCATCTGATTTGCTCATTCCTTGTACCTCTATTTAATCATTTTTTCTATACGATTACCAAATTCAGGCAGAGTGTATTATTTTATATATTTGTTTAATGTTTCAACTAGGTCAAATACCCCTGTTGCAGGATTAGCTTCAGATGGAATATAATTTTTATTATTCCAAAGTTTTTTTGCTCGATCAATTGCATCATTTTCACAACCATCATATTTTCTAATAAGGGAATATAATTTCTCACTTTTGCCATCTTTTTCATAGTTGGAACCAAATATATCTGAGAGCTCTTTATAGATTTCTTTCCTTGACATAGCATGATTAATACCTTTAAAATGTAACAAAACCCATAGTTCAAAACACTCATTAGACCATGCCAGCTTATAGCCTTTTGCTTCTGCACTTCTTATTGCATTATCAAAATGGTGAGCTTTAAAACTATCACGATCCATCACGATCCAGACTTCATCTATCTGTTCGCCAATACTTTCCTCAAAAGATCTTTTCTCTTTTTCAGCCCATTTAATAAGGCCCAAAGTATTACGACCGTCTCCTTTTGCCATAACAACTATTTCTTTTGGTAGTTTACTTTTTAGCTCATTAAAGTAATTTGGTTCAGTCTCTGTACCTTCACAGGCAATAAGATATCTACGACGTATTTCTTTTGAATTAAAACTATTATTTCTATTTCGTTTTTTCGCTTCTCTTAATGCCCGTCTGGAGCCAGGAGTTTTTTTACCGTATGGCATATATCATTCTCCCTTATTAGCGAATAACTTCATAAACTCTAAGTTACCCATGAAAGGAATGGCACCATAACGTCCTTTTAAATAATTTTTCTCATAATTAGCATCTTTACGAACAGTTGAATTATCATCAAATTTAAACTCTGCTAAACTATATAGATCAGTTTCTGCTTTATTATTCTTTTCAGTAAAATAAATTTGGTCTCTTCTAAATAGTTCTGATGAAAGTAAATTGGTATCATGTGTTGTAAAAATCAGTTGTGCTCCATTTTTATTAATTTCTTTGTCATGGAACATTCTAATAATATTGAAGGTTAATTTAGGATGCAGAGAAGTATCAAGTTCATCCATACATAAAACATTACCTTTTTGCAAAGTATCCTGAATACGACCAAACAAATAAAAATACTTTTGAGTTCCGGCAGATTCGGCATCATCAAATAGTAACTTGGCAGTACCGACTTCTTCACCATCTACATTATACCGTTTTCTTTCTGAAAATAATACTTTAGTTAACTTCAATTTATCTTTAAGAGCATCAGGAAAATCAGCTGGAATATTATTAGGTAGTTTAGTCGCAAATGGCTCCTCTTCAATAATATTTTCAATTCCAAAATCAGCTTGTTGGAGAGCTGAAATAGCTGTTTGATAATTATTTGAATCTTTGATGAAATTTGGAGT
>CAZVCD010000106.1:0-6871 GCA_964625675.1 uncultured Victivallales bacterium
CAATGGGAATTTTTAATTGTCGTTGAAGGGAAAATATAATTGTCGTTTGACAGTGTTGATTATACTTATCATATAATATAACAAAACTGGTAGTTTGCTGACAATAAATCCAACAAACCGAAAAAATATATTTTATAACAAAGACTACTTGACTTAATGACCAACAAGCCATATTTTATAATTAAAAGGAAGTTTAAAAATGGTAAAAGATGAATTAAGGAAGTATCAGATCAGGGCAGATATAGTCAAGGCTATGGCTCATCGCACACGCCTTTTTATAATGCAGAAGATTAATGAAAAGAGGTATTCAGTAAATGATCTTAGAAATATGATAGGTTGTGATTTATCTACTGTATCTAAGCATATAAATGTTTTAAAAAAATCAGGAATAATAATAGGCTGCAAAGAAGGTACTTCTATTTATTATTCCCTTAAGGTACCATGTATCATGAATTTTATGGACTGCATAGAAACTTTAATTAGGGAAAATGCAATAGAGCAACTAAAGGATATATAGTTTTTTTTGGTATTATAATTGGCAACATGACCATATAGGAAATTAACGCATATTAGGAATATATCATGAAATTATTTAGAATTTTGCCATCTTTAATAATTATTATAATGATTACGGGGTGTGGTAGTAGCGAAAAAAAGCAAGATACAAAAAAATATATAAGTGTACGTGCTGTACCTGTGGAAGAAGCACGTCTTGTTGAAAGTATTAAAACGACAGGTGATGTGATTGCTACAAATACTGTAATTATACGTGCTACTGTAGAAGGACAAATCAGTTATAGCCCATGGCGTGAGGGGGACTATATCAAGGCAAAAGGAGAAAAGTTAATTGTAATAGACCGTCCTATCTATAAAGATGATGTTTATGTAGCAAAAGCTGATTTGGAAGTTGCGCAGGCTAAATTGGCCGATCTTAAATATGGACCCCGCAAGGAGGAAATAGCTAAAGCAAGAGAGTTGGTAAAGCATTATGAGAACTGCACGCATTTTGCAAAAATTGATTTTGAAAGAATTGCCGGCCTAGCTTGCAGTCATGTTCTTTCAAAAAAAGAGCATGATGAAGCAAACGTCAATTATATACAATGTAAGTCACAACTTGAAATTGCAAAAAATGAACTTGCCCTATTAGAGGAAGGAACGAAAAAAACAGAAATTTCTATTGCAGAGGCAAATGTAAAATTGACACAGGCTAAGTTAAACTTAGCTCAGTCCACACTTAATGAATGTACCATTAAAGCTCCTTTTGCCGGCATAATAACACAGGTGTATGTTCGTCCCGGCGATGTAACTTCATTAAGATCCGGTCCTAGACCTCCACTGATCAAAATAATGGATGCTTCTTCGCTTGTTATAAAAGCCGGTTTACCTGAAAATTGTGCAGCTTCTATAAAAAAAGGGACAAAAGTTGCTGTAAGGCTTGATGCATATCCTAGAAAAGAGTTTAATGCAGCAATAGTTCGTATATATCCTCGAATAGAACCAAATTCACGTACACGAATAATTGAAGTAAAAATAAATGATA
Organism: uncultured Victivallales bacterium; assembly: GCA_964625675.1. Taxonomy (GTDB): domain Bacteria; phylum Verrucomicrobiota; class Lentisphaeria; order Victivallales; family GWF2-38-69. The sequence goes on from CAZVCD010000106.1 coordinate 1,541, forward strand.
AAGTAAAATTACTGCCGAATATGTTTGCACGAATTACTGTTGCTGGGCGGGTTTTCGATAATGCACTGGTTGTTCCTGATACTGCTATAATTACAACTCATAGAGGAGCTCATATCGTATTTATTATCAAAAATGGAAAAGCTGTAGCCCAAAATATAAAAATTGGACTTGAAGAAAACCGAATAGTACAAGTTCTGAATGGCGTTAAAAAAGGTGAGTTTGTTGTAACAGATGGTAACTTAAACTTAAAAGATGGCGCTAGAGTTAAAATTATTAATAGAAGTTCATCATCAGATAAATTAAAGCAGCAGGGGAGTAATAGACAATGAAAATTACACCTCTTGCATTAAAACATCCTGTAGCCGTAACTGTACTTGTAATTGTAACTTTTTTTACAGGTCTATTTAGTTTATCCAGACTTGAAGTTAATTATCTTCCGGATATTTCTTATCCTATGGTTAAGGTGCACATTTGGTGGCGCGGTGCGACAGCAGATGATATAGAAACCAATATTGCTGATCCATTGGAGGAGATTTTGGCAACTGTTGACGGACTTGATTATCTCGAGTCTTCCAGTATCGAAGGGATGTATACTTTGCTGGTTAACTTCTCATATGGCGTAAATGTGGAAGTTGCTTTTCAGGATGTTACTGCAGCTATGGGACGTGTTGCTAAAAAATTACCCCGTGATATAGAACCTCCGGTAATAATAAAAGCAGATCCATCGCAGCTGCCGGTCATAGAAGTAATGATTACTTCAAAAAATCATGATCTTGTATGGCTGAGGGATTGGGCAGATAACTGGCTGATTGATCGACTTGCAACTGTATCTGGTACCGCCGGGGCTGAAATAGTTGGTGGCTTAGAAAGAGAAATCCGAGTACATCTTGATCCTGAACGTCTTCAGGCGTACAAAATTTCGCCGGCACAGGTAGCTGAAAGGCTTCATCAGGAAAACAAGGAAACATTTGCTGGTCGCATAACCCTCGAATCACGTGAAATAATTGCAAGAATTATAGGTGAGTTTAAAAGTCTTAAAGAAATTGAAAATGTAGTTGTTGCATTAGGTCATGATGGTGGATATATATACGTGAAAGATATTGCTACTGTAGAAGATGCACATAAAGAAATGCGTATTGATACTCACTTTGACGGTGTTCCATGTGTTGAATTTAAAGTATTAAAACAATATGCGGCTAATGCTGTAAGTGTTGCTGAAGGTATAAAAAAGCAGTTAAGCGATTTACAGAAACGCGGAGAGATTCCTAAAGGTATCCAATTTGGATATGTAGAAGATGAAAGTACATATGTTATGGGAGCAATACACAGCGTTGAAAGCTCAGCATTGATCTCAGCGATACTTGTAATTTTAGTTATCTACTTTTTTCTGGGAAGATGGCGGCAGGTAATTGTAATGGTAATTGCACTGCCAGTTACTATTTTAGCCAATTTTGCTCTGATGAAAACTGCTGGATTTTCCATTAACGTCTTTTCTCTAGGTGGGTTGGTTGTAGCTTTAGGTGTAATACTGGATAATTCCATAGTTGTGCTTGAAAACATAACCCGCCTCAAATTAGAAGGTGTTGAGGATTACGTTTTACGTGGAACTCGCGAGGTTAGTTCAGCAATTCTAACAGCAACACTTACATTTTTAGCAATCTTTCTTCCGTTTTTATTTGTTCCTGGTATGGCTGCAATTTTATTTAAAGAGCTGGTGCTGGTTGTAGCCGGTGTTGTACTTATATCACTATTAATAGCAATAACTCTTACTCCGTTATTAACTGATAGACTGTTACGCAATGAAAAAAAAGGCGAAGCTTCTCGTGTTACAAAAGGTTTTGATAAAATTATCGAAATTTTTGTCAATGGTTATAGATATTTATTAGAAAAATGTTTAAAAGCTAAAATACTTATTGTTGTTATTGTATTTGCTTTACTCGGAGTAGGTGTCTGGATGTTTACACAAACCGGCTCTCAATTTCTTCCACAATTAGATGACGGACGGGTGATGGTTAAAATCAAAATGCCGAGTGGCACTTCTGTTGCAGAAGTTAACCGCATTTTGAGCAGAATAGAATCTAAACTCGATAATTATCCTGAGATTGAAAGTGTGTTCAGGCTTGCAGGCGGGAGAGTTTTTGGGCTTTATACGCTTGAAGTTGGTAATGAAGGAAACCTGAATATTCAACTTGTGCCCAGAAGTCAGAGAAATATAAGTACCGGTCAGTTTATTAAAAAGATTAGACCTGTTGTAGCAAAAATACAAATGAATGAACCAGGGGCAAAAATACCTGTTAAGGCCAGAAAAATAAAAGGAATTCGTAAGGTAGGAGAACAGGATATAGAAGTAAATATTAAAGGAAGTAATGCACTTTTACTTTATGAATTCTCAGAAAAGCTTGCTTCTGCACTAAATAAAACTACCGGATTTTCAGGAGTAAATATATCTATGGATATGACAAAACCTGAGTATCGTATTTATGTAGATCGAGCAAAAGCTTCAGCAATGGGAATTTCTGTAAATAGAGTTGCTACAACGTTCAAAAGTCTAGTGCATGGAGTAGTTGGGACAAAATATCGTGACGGTAATGAATATTATCCAATTAGAGTAATGGTTCCTGAGATTGATATAAAAAATAAAAAAGACCTGGAAAATCTAATTGTGGATACTCATAACGGCGAGCCTGTTTATTTACGTGATATAGCTGAAATTCGTCGCGGTGTAGGACCGGTAGAGATATCACGGGAAGATCAGGTTATGCGGGTTATTGTACGTGCAGATGCTTCAGATATCAGTGTTGGGGAAGCTCTTAAACTGGCAGAAGAAATTGCCATAGAATTGAAGCCTCCGTCAGGGGTGGAAGTATCAATGGGAAGTGAAGCTAGATTTATGGCGGAAAGTCGTAATGTTATGGGATTGATTATCGGGTTTGCATCTCTATTTGCATATGTAATATTGGCTATTCAATTTGAATCATTTATTTTACCTTTATTAATAATGTTAAATGTACCTCTTACTTTAACAGGCGTTTTTCTGGCTCTGTTTATTACAGGTAATCCTTTTGGGGTTACAGTCCAGATTGGAGTACTTGTTATGATGGGGGCAATAACCTCACAGGGGGTCGTACTCTTGAGCTCAGCTGAAGAATATCGTAGAAACGGAATGCTTCCTGCTGATGCAATTTTCAAAGCAGCACCTATCAGGGTTCGACCAATTTTAATGACTCAGCTGACAACAATTCTTGGTTTAATGCCACTTGCAATGAATTTAGGTGAGGGTGGAGATATGCTAGTAACTATGGCTATAGCTGTTATTGGTGGTCTTCTTTATTCTCTAATATTAACTTTGCTGTTTTTGCCATCTGCTTATACGCTGGTATACGACAGACGATATAAGAAGATTAAAACAAAGCCAGCTTATCATGAAAGTAACTGAAATGGAAAAGATAAATTATAAAGAGAAATACTCAATATTTTCAAAGGAATACTCTAAAAGCAAAATTGACTTTAAACAGTTGGATGATATCAGCAAATACTTTATTAAAAAAATAGAGATATATGAATTTGCTGAATATATAGGGATATTTGATCATTACGGACACACATCAAACATAAATACAGGTATTATCTATAACGAGATCATCAGGGCTAAAAATATTTTATTTTGTTTTGGTAAAAAACTTCTGGAGCCTAAAATATTATAAGTTCGTCCAATATCCATAGGAATATGTGAGACAGAGTCCCATTTTGTTATTTCATTTTTAGAAGTTCCAAATCCTGATTTAAATGTAACTATGATTAAATGAGTAAATAATTTATTAAAAATATAGAGAAATAAAATTGCTGGAGATATTATGAATAAGTTGACGTGGATTAAGAAAAATTTGATAGTGGTTATTCCTGTTGCTATGGCTTTGGGATTTTTATTTGGCATTAATGCTAATGCGGACTTTCTAAAAAGTACCATTATACCGCTTACGTTTTTAATGGTATACCCTATGATGATCAATCTGCAGATCAAAAAGGTTTTTGAAGGCGGTGATATAGGTGTTCAGGTTGTGACGCAGGCTGTAAACTTTATCATAGTGCCTTTATTAGCGTATGGAATAGGACAGCTCTTTTTCTCTGATAATCATTATCTTGCTTTGGGACTATTATTAGCAGGACTTCTGCCTACATCAGGTATGACTATTTCATGGACAGGTATGGCACGCGGCAATATGGCTGCGGCTGTAAAAATGACGGTATTTGGTCTATTTATCGGGTCATTGTTAACACCATTATATATAAAGTTTATGATGGGAACTGAGATTAATATTGAAATGATAAAAGTTTTTAAGCAGATAATTATAATTGTATTGCTTCCTCTACTATTAGGACATATTACGCAGCGTATTATAATTTCCCGTTATGGAACAGCACACTATAATGAAAAATTAAAGAAACTTTTTCCGCCTTTTTCGACCTTAGGAGTAGTTGGCATTGTCTTTGTTGCGATGGCCCTTAAAGCAAAAGGTATTATGGCTAATCCTTCTATCCTGTTAAAAATATTGTTGCCTTTAGTTTTGTTTTATCTGATTAATGTAATTGTCAGCATGTTTATAGGGAAGATTTTTTTTAAACGTGATAACGCAATTGCTTTATTATATGGAACTGTAATGCGTAATCTTTCTATAGCATTAGCTATTGCGATGACAGCATTTGGAAAAGAAGGAGCTGATATAGCTCTAGTCATAGCTTTAGGTTACATTATTCAGGTACAGCTGGCTGCCTGGATCGTAAAACTTACTGATAGAATTTATGGAAAAGCCAATGAATATACTGGTAGAGAAATAATGCATGAGGGGCTTTTTGCTTTGCATAACTCTGATAATCTAAAAAGTGCAATAAAACTATTAAGTGAAGAAAATATTCATTCTATTACTGTTTTAGATGATAATGAAAGACCCATAGGAATGATGACTATACAGAATGCCCTTGATTATATTGCAGATAATGTCTCATTGGAAACATCTCTTTCGAAACTTACCCTGGAAGATTTTGTTACAATTAAAATGGATAAACCGGTTCATGAAATCATAAGAGAAATGAAAAGAACACATGAATATAAGGTTTTACTTGTGAATAAAAAAGGTAAAATACAAGGTGTTGTTACAGGTCATGATATTTTAAATTTATATTAATTAAAAGAGTATTTATTTACCTAAATAATATTATTAAATAACAACAAATTAGTGGAGGTCAAACAATGAAACAGATAATAATAATTTCTCTATTTCTTTCATTTACACTTTTATTTGGAGGAACACACTCAAAAGAGCTAAAAAGAGA
>CAZVCD010000106.1:6971-8798 GCA_964625675.1 uncultured Victivallales bacterium
TTAGGCTTAATGTACTATACTGGTAGAGGTGTAAAAAAAGACTACCGAATGGCATATGTTTGGCTCAAGGTTGCATCTTTGTTTGGTAATAAAAAAACAGTTAAAATGGAAGAAACTCTTAAAAGTAAGTTATCGAAAGGTGAACTGGCTGAAGCTCAACATACAGCAGAGCTTATTGAAACAAATTACAAAGATATAAGTAATAGGGTCATAAAAAGAGTAAATCGTATTCTTAGCGACAATATAAATTGAGTGTTTCATAGATCTGCTTCCAACTAGAGGCAAGTTAATGAATATAGCGTTATCATATCTGCTATGAGCGGAAAGCACCTGTTTTTGATTTGGCAAAGCATTTACTGCTTCCAAAATGCGGAATTAAATTAATAAGGTGGTAAATCCTAAAGAAGGTTTAACCACGAAGATGGCTGCAAGCCTCGTTAAATCTTTTGACTATCTATTATCTTTATCTTTGTTTGAATGCTTCACCCTTAAATTTCATAAACGGATCCATAAAGAACTCAATAATACGTCTTCTTCCAATTCTGATTTTAGCTGTCAGGTTCATTCCTGGGATCAGTTATATATATCTATCATCAATCCATATTTTGCTTTTATCCGGTTTAATCAGAACCTTATATACCATGTTCTGAGTTTGTTTGTCTATAGATTCCCGCATAAATGATGTATTCATGATTTTTCCGTATTTAACTGAATAGTACATACTATGTCCTACCTATAACGGTATTATAGCGATTAATTAAATAACTTAAAAATTTTAATAAAAAAATTAGCAATTTAGGTTTAACGGCAAATGAATAATGATATAGGTCTATGAATGCATAAAATATCCTGAGGTTATCTGTCTGACTTATACTGTTTTCAAGGCGGCATATTGTAGGCTGGGAAGCGAGACCAGAAGAATCATCGGGAGTTTTGCCTGATGATATAATAAAAGCAGGATCGTATCTTAAAAAGTTTCAGTCATTTCCATCTTCATACCCACAGCATATCTGAAAACAGCTTTGTCTCAATATTTGATGTAGAGTATGTCTGATTCGAATGGAAGCTCGCTTATCGTTTATACATGAGACTATTTTATCAATGATACCAATGCCCTGCTCTATTTCTCCAAGTAGTATGGCTCCGAAGTCGCTGCTTATATGTTCATCTTCAAAAGATGCTGTAAGTTTTCTTCCTTTAATGGCTGTAAATTCTAGCTGATTCAATGTATAATTCCTTTAAGGTGGATAAAATTATGCTTTGTAGTCGTATTATAGTATAACTCTTTTATAAATAACTTGTTATACTATAATTTCATTCAGTTTATGAATTATTTAGGTTTAATATCAAATATTAATCAGAGGGTGATATGGATTTTAAAGAAGTTTATCCCGGAATTATCAATTTGGCTTGGGAATCTATTTTATTAATAGATTGTTCTTCTGGTAAAATTATTGATGCTAACTTGAAGTCCTGTGAAAGACTTGCTTATACCAGAGATGAACTTCTCCAACTTTCTGTTTCTGATATTGACACTATTTACGACTCTAAAAAACTAAATGAACTGACAAATTCGTTAGGTCGTGGAAATAATACAATAATTGAAACAATCCATAAACGAAAAGACGGTAGTACATTTCCAGTCGAAATAAGTGTAGGAACTCTTTCTATTGGAGAAAACATATTTTTCCTTGCATTTGCCCGTGATTTAACTTACCGGGACGAAGGAATACTTGAAAGTATCTCAGATGGAGTATTTGCCATAGACAACAAAACTTTTAAAATAACATTATTCAATCATGCAGCAGAGCAAATTACCGGTTTAAC
>CAZVCD010000107.1:0-2818 GCA_964625675.1 uncultured Victivallales bacterium
TATGATAGTTTTCGGTGATCTTGACACCAGAGGCTATATTGCCAAAGGTTTTAAAATAACGGCATGTGATTCAAGACAGTCTTTTAATATGACTTTAAATGAAATACATCACAGGCTAAACACTTTTCTGAGAACAATCGATAATGATACAAGAGTTCAGTTCCAGTGGGGAGCAGATTCTGATTATCAGAGAGAACTTCTTCAGTATAGAGCTGAAACAGATAAAAGCGCAAAGAACGAATGGACTAAGTTTGTTAGGACAGAAAGATTTAACCGCTACTGGAAGATGATGTTAAATAGAGATTTGAGAAGAGAAAATCTCTATGTATACATCACAAAAAAAATAAAGGAACATGTCCCTTCAAATATTACAGATGAGGAACTGGAAAGTTTTTATGCAGATATTCTAAAAAACTATAAAAGCTTTTTCAATCGCAGGTTTAATGAGCTTCAGGCGGTTCTTTCAAACGGTTCTACACAGGTTCAGCCTATGACAGACAAAGACCATTATCTGCACTGGGTAAAATCTCTCAATCCTTCATTTGCCGACAGAGATTTGGAATTTGATCCGTTCACTCTTTTTGAGGCTGATTCAACCATACAGGACAACTGCTGGTTCAGCGGATTTAAAGGTAATAAAAAGAGAAATATCAATAATGATTTTGCTTTTTATATGGACGAATATTATCATGATATAATTCTGATAAAGAGAGTCCCGGAAACTACTTTTCCCGGGATAATGCATCAGCTAACATCACAGCTGTTAATTGATTATTCCATTACAGTAAATATCTATCCAGTTCGGCTGGAAGAGAAGATCAATGAAACTGAAAAGCTTATTGAAAGACTCAAGGGTGATCTAGCAGCGGAAAGAAAAACCAGCCTTGAAGCAAGTATAGATAAAGCACATGACAGACTTTACAATATTTCATCAGGAGAAAAAATACCTTTCAAGGCGGATATTATAATCAGGCTGTGGGCAGGAAACCAAGAACAGCTGACAAATAATGCTTCTATCATAAAAAGCCAGATCAATCTGATGAACGGCGCTAAATACTGGGAAATTCCAAACAGTACAACTGCAAAAAATCTTTTCTATATGACATGGCCCGGCTGGACATTCAGTGACTATACCGAAGAAGGATATGCACTTGAAGTTGATGATCCAAAGTTAACCGACATGATACCTTTCAGCTCAACATATACGGGGCTTCTTGAAAATGCGGAAGCTCTGTATGACGGTGATTTGTATAATTTAATCGGAGTAAAAACATTTAAAGCAGGTTCACCTCAACATTCGGCTGTATTCGGTTCTACAGGTTCCGGTAAGTCGGCAACAATTATTGACCTTCTATCACAGACGGAATGTTTTTACGATTTTACCTGCATTATAGAGGACGGTCTTTCCTACGGCGTGATGACAGGAGCCTATGGCGAATCACCGATAATTTTTAATCCAAATTCCACATATATAATAAACTACCTTGATACAGCAGGACTGCCGGTTACTCCTCAGCATATTTCTTCCGCTTCCGGTCTTGTAGCGATGATGTGCGGACATTCATCTGATGAAAGTCTGATGAAAAGAAGAACATCTATCATTACTGAACATATCAACATGCTTTATGAAGATAAATTCAGCGACTGGAAACATTCAAATCAGGAACTCATTCCGGAAATAGCAAAGACTGTTCTTGCCGTAAATATGTATAAAACAAAAGAAATGCCCGAAGGTTCATCATTTATAGAAGCCTGGGTGGAATTCAGAGATTTGAAAAATGATTCAGACGATATTGTCGAAGAAATATTTAACAGTATTACAGATGATGATATATCCAAACTCATGGTCAGCGATGAAGAAAGCATTAAAAATGCGGCATTCGCGTGGTTCACAAAAAACGAATATCCTGTTCATTCAGAATTGTATGAACTTATAAGGATGTCTTCATTCGAGCATGGTTCTGATGTAGAGATCAGGAATATTGCGCAACAGATAAAAGACTGGTGTTATAACGGTAAACACGGCTGTCTCTTTGACGGTTATACTAATGTAAGATTTGACAGAAAGATAGTTCATTTTGAATTAGGTAGGCTGTCATCAGCGGATAAAGAGTTAAAGGAAATAGCAGTATTTCTGATAAGTAATCAAGTCAGAAACCATATAATATCACTTCCGAGAAAGTGCAGAAAAAGAATAATCTTTGAAGAAGCGGGTAAACTCTTAAATATTCCCGGCGGAACTGAAATTATATCGGAAGCCTATGCTCAGATGAGAAAGCTTAACACCTATGTTCTTACCATAGTTCAGCAGTATGCAATGTTTAAGAATGATGCTATCCGACCGATTATAATGGGCAATTCAAAGCAGTTTTTTATTTTAAAGCAACTGCTGAGTAGTGATCTGGATGATTTAAGTAAAGATATAACAATTTCCGAACGCGCAAAAACTATTATAAAAGAATATAAAAGTCCGGCTGATAATGAATCTCTGGATAAGTTTGCTTCGTTTACCTACCATTTTGACAGCTATCCTCTGCCCGAATACGGAACAGTCAGGAATATATGCTGTCCGGAAATGCTTTATGTAAGCAGTTCAAATGCCGAACTCTATGATACCCGCTCAAGACAGCTCAAAAAAGAAACCAATCTTGTTGAAGCAATAAAGAAACACTCAAGGAATATTACTATAGCATAATGATACAAATACCATGAAAGGAATAACAATGACAAAAATATACAGACTTCTGTTCTTTTCTTCCCTGCTGATTGTTGGTATTGCTCTGACAGGATGTTCATCCATCAGTGAGATAAAGAAAGC
>CAZVCD010000107.1:2918-8755 GCA_964625675.1 uncultured Victivallales bacterium
GCACAGACAACTAATGATATTATTGCAGGAATAGACAGAGCACAGGATGCTGTAAGAGCTTTTAACCAGAGCATTAAACTTTATCAGAATGCTATGGATCGTTTTAATAAACTTCAGGATTTATATAAAAACAATATTGAACAGAACAGGCTGATTGACACAATAAGAGGCTATAAAGGAGATCCTCAAAAACTAGTCGGGATTTTGGGACGGACTAAAAAAGCTGTTAGAAAATACGGTTATTACAGTAACCGCTATTATCAAAACCCCGAAGCTATTGTAACTGATCAAAAGCTCTGGAATAATTTTGAAAATACCTACGGTAAAGTTGATAATGTTACCTACAGGTTTACTGGAAACAGTGCGGAACAGCATTATGAAAATCTACAGGAGCTGGCTACCGGATACTATGAATACAATAACCTGATAAAAGAGAATATAAATAAAAAACAGGCGCTCCAGAAAGAGCTTGAAAGGCTTCAGGATGAGTATGATAAAGCAGAGACTGAAAACAAAAGATTTGCTTATGCCAAAGGGATGGATGTTGTAAGAGGAAGCCTTCTTCAGCTTCAGGATCAGGAGGAAAACTCATATAGAAACCTCCAAGTTCTTATGAACAGAGAAAAAATCTACAATTCGGTGCGTAATTATCTTGAAGATAATAATTATGAGTATCAGGAAACTCAGAACAAAGATAATTCAAAGTATATGACCAATGATGAAGCATACGACTCTCTCCGGGAACAGGAAGAAAGAGCCTTGGCCAGAAATAATATTAATCTGTGGTAAAAGGAGAAGATATTATGGATTTCAACGGACTTGATTTTGCTTTGAATGTCCGAAACGTGCTAATGCCCATAGCCTTTATTATAATCCTATTCGGATGGCTTTGGCAGGTAAAAAATTACACAGTAAACTCATCACTGGATACGATGAAAAACATTGTTGGGACTTTTATGATAGTAGCTTTAATTATTGGATATCCGAAACTACTGCTGAAAGGAACTGATGCAATATATTACGCATCAAAAGAAGCTACGGTTCAGGTTGACAAGGCTATGGACGCATGGAGCAAAGCTTCAATTGAAGGAGAGAATTCCACCTTCAACTTTACAGCTAAAATATCAAAGTTCTTCTATAATCTAGGATTCGGGATGTCAAGAATATTACGCAAATTTCTGCTGAGTATGCAGAGATGTCTGGAGTATGTTCTGATAGCACTTTCCCCGATTATGATTGCATTCCTTAAACCCGAGGATACACGACCGATCGGAGCAAAGTTTCTGGTTACTTCTATTGGTGTAATGATGTGGATAATCGGGCTTAATATTGCCGATCTTATGATGTTTCAGTCATGGGGACTTATTGCCGGCCTTATTACATTTGGAGGAGCTGCTGCAGGAACAGGAGCAGCAACATTTATTGCCGGAAGCTCTATCACTGCAGGACTTGTTCCGCTCACAATATTCGGATCAATTGTAACTGCTTTATTTTTTCTTATAAGCACTATTCTGTTTTATATGCTTGGTCCGATAATTGTAATGAAGCTTATTAACGGAGCTGATCCAAGTCAGGCCGTATTTAATACAGTAACCAAAGCCGCTGTTATGGGTGCCGGTTCTGCTGCTTTACGCAAAGCAGTTACAACTGGCGGATTCAATGCTCAAAGGCATATAACGAACACTACTGTTAATGGTACTAAGGGAATAAGTAATTTTGTTAGAAACTCAATGCACGGCAGTAGAAATAGTACAGGCACAGGGTTTACAGGAAACAAAAAAGCAAACCTTGATCTAAGGGGTAATCCAATTAACCCAGTTAATGTCATGACAAAACAAAATGGAAGTGAGAAAAAATGAAATTTACATTTTTTAAAAAGACGGCAGACAAAAATCCAAATCAGGATAATAAACCCAAAGAAGAAAAAGTTAAAAAAAGAAAGTTTAATCCGGCTTTGTTGTTTGCTAATAATATGAAGGCAGCAAGGTTCTGGATGTTTACCTGTTCAGTGATGCTTGCCGGACTGATAACACAGCCGATTCTTATGACATACTTTGCCACAAAAAATAAAGAAAGCATTGTTATAATGGATCCTTCAGGAGGTTTTCATATAGACCCTGTTCTTGGCATGAAGGAAGCTTTAAAGATGCACGAATATATAGCCAAACTTGCAACTATAGCTTTTCTTAGCAGAAATCCGAATGGGCTTGATAATAAGGAACTTCTTAATCAAACCTTCAGCAACAGGGCAATTGATAAAGTAAAAAAAGAGTTAAGTACTGATTCTGAAAGGTTTTCCAAGCGGCTTATGCATCAGAAGGCTGAATTAATATCAATAAAATCTGTAAGAACTTCCGACAGAAAAGTTATTTGTCAGATAAAAGGACAGATAATTAGAACAGGTACGTATCGTGGACAGGCTTTTCAGGAGGGGATGAATTTTGTTCTTGACCTGTTAATGCTGAAAAATCCGGATTTCGGAAATAATCTCAGGCTTCCCCTCGCTGTAGTGAAATACACTCTTAATACAACCCCGATGGATAATAAACAGGTCTAAACAAAGGTGATTAAATGAAAAAATTTATATATATGACAGTTATTGCTGTATTAGGAACGTCTATATATGCGGGCCCTATAAAACAGTTTATTCTTGATTCAAATATTGTCTATACTCTTAATGTTTCAGTTGACGGCAGTGTAACGACTGTAATGTTCCCCTCTGCAATACAGGGTATTTACGGTTCAAACATTGTCAGCAATCCTTCAAAAGCTAAAAATAACGGAGCCTACCTTATAACATATCAGGAAGGTAACTATTATTTTTCAGTCAAATCAATAAGACCGGATCAACCTGCTTCTCTCAATATCGTTTACAACCGGAAAATTTATGTTATTAACCTAAAAAGCGTATTTAAAGAAGAAGCATTTAATTCAGTAACATTTGATACAGGTGAATCATCGCTGGGATCATCAAACGGTAGCAGCAGTTCCAGAGTAGGCCCGACACTTTTAGTGTCCGCATTAGACAAAGCTAAAATCTATCCATTACTATTACAGCAGTTTCCTGATAACGTAGCTAATATTGAATATAAACACAGAGATGAAGTGTTTAAATATAAAGGGTATTCAGTTAAGCTTAATGCCGTTTATAGGTTCAATGATATTGACACTCTTGTTTTCTGGGTAATTCTAACAAATTCTACTGATAAGAAAATCACCTATAACCCGGAAAATATAGCAGTGAGATGCGGAGGGAAAATATATTTTTCTTCTCTTGCTGATGCTTCAGGAGTTATCCCGCCAAATGGTACAACTCAGGCATATTTCTGCATAACAGGTTCTCCTGACGGAGGTAAAAACTGGTTATCTGTTGATAACAATTTTCTTGTTCTTATTGCTGTGGATAATCCTTCAAAAAAACCATCTGCTGATAACTCTGACGCTATGAAGAAACTTATTCTTGAACAGAAGATTAAAGATCTGAACAGTGAACTGGATAAAGCGGATACTCAACAGGAGGTAAAGAGTATAGAACAGGAATATTCAAAAACAATTAAGAACTTTAAAAAATTAATATAGAAGGGGTTTGCTCATGAAAAAGTTACTTATAATTACAACGTCTCTACTTATCGGTTCATCAATTTTACATGCCGATAATAACGCAATGTCTATACAGGAATCAAAACTAAATCAGAGGCTTGAACTTATTTCTAAAGTCAATAATCTGACAGATAAATTGAATAAGCTTAAAGCTGATCATTTAACTAAAATGAATAAATACGCCGAACTGATTGAAGAAAAAGCTTCTGAATTTAAAAAACTTCAAGGAGATTATTTTATGAAAATAAAAGAGCTGAAGTCACAAAATCAGAAAGATAGACTGGTATTTAATAGTGAATTAAAAAAACAGAGAGTTTGTCTGCGGGATGAGCAGATCAAACATTCTAGAAACCTCAAAGAGATTAATACAGGATACATTGATGAAATTTCTGCAGTAAAAAACAAATACAAACGCCTCTTGAATGATTCAGCAGAAGATTATCAGGATGAGTTAACCTCACAAAAGGATCAGTACGATGAGAATATTTCAAAAATTATAGATGATTTTGAAGATAAAGTTGAATCCATAAAGACAGAACTGGCTGAATTCAGAAATCAGGGGAAAATTATTATCTCAAATATGAAAATACAGTTAGCAGATATTGAAAAGGGTCAGAAACTTAAAACAGGTACAATTGTGGTAGCGAAAACATCAAAGGCAAAGCCTGTTGCTACAGCTAAACAACCGGTGACACAGGAAAAACACAGCTATTTTTACAGACTTTTTGATAAAATCATATAAACAATGGAAGAATAATCATGAAAGATGCAAGAAGTATTATCAATTACATTAAAACGCCTATCGGCAAATACGTTATGCTTTTTATCGGATTGCTGCTGATTATGGTTGTTTCTCCATTTTTAAGAAGCATGCTCTCTGCGGCAATGCCTAAGCATATCAACTATACCATTAAGGAAGCAGAAGGGACAGTAAAGCTTAATCCCGGTAAATTTATTCCCGGAAGCGATGCCGTAGTTTTAGCAGGGCAGAATAAATCCGGCTCTAATTCAAAAAAATCAGTGTCTGATAAAATGCCGACCATTAAAACTTTTGAGGCAATTGAAAAACAGCAGCATTCAAATAATTCAGAGAAAAAATCCGACACAAAAAGAGCTGACGCTTTGAGTTTTACGCCTCTTGATCTGTATACGGCAAAATCACAGAGCGACGATTCGCCTATGTCTAAATTTGCCCCCTACGGAAGACTGATCCCATGTGAACTTGTTAATACTATAGATTCGGCAAACACTAAAACTCCAATCATAGGCCTGGTTACAGAAGATATTTATAACGAAGGCAAACTTCTAATTCCTGCCGGGACAGAAGTTCATGGGACAGCGCAGGCAACACCGATACGAGATCATATAGCTACAGGTAATTCATGGATACTTGTCTGGAGATCAAAAACCAAGTGCAACGGTAAAGAACTAAAGGTTAAAGGAATTGCTCTTGAAGACGGAAGGCTTGCAGGTTTTGAAGGACAGAAGTGGAGCCTTACTGACGGTAGTGCCGGAATTAAAGGATATACCGTTGATAATAGAAAATGGTCCGAACTTAAAGCAATCGCTTTAAAAATGCTTTCCGGTATTGGTCAGGGGATGTATAAAAATAACATTGTAGGAATGTCAGGCGGAGCTGCTATGATTGCATCAGGCGGAACATGGACAGATTCGCTTGGAAAAGGCCTTGAAGAATCAGCTGATCTCTATGCGGATATGATGTTAAGCAAAATTATTCAAGACGGTTTCTTTGTCAGATGTTCTGCCGGTACAACTTTCTATTTATATGTTGAACAGACACTTGATATGAGAAAAGCTGAAATTGCGGGATCACGGGTTGATTTAGAGAATAGAGTTCAATCTGAACCGAAGGTTTTTAGTCCGCAATTTGACGTTTATGCAAAGAACAAAGAACTGGAGCAGAAGAAGCAGAATTTATTAAACAATTATCAAAAATAGAGGCATAGTTATGAATAAGTTATCAACAATATTTATTTTAATGAGTGGTTTATTATTAGCAGGTTGCAGCAGTGTGCCGGAAGCAGATCCTCAAGCTCATATAATGACACCAGTTTATGTAGCAGGAACAAATGTTACAGAAATGAGGATGGATGATGTAAGAAATCCTGAAAATGTTGAAGTTTATACAGTCGGTAGATATGTAGACCCAAATAATAGCAGTATAATGTATGAGAAAAATGAACTATACCGGCTGGCTAATTCTTCATCATGGAATA
>CAZVCD010000108.1:0-8740 GCA_964625675.1 uncultured Victivallales bacterium
CCCTTTGTTTTATTTTTACTGAGCTGCATCTCTGCAAAAATAACTCCAAACCCCTGCGACCCACCCATGCTGCCTTCTCTTCGTTCCGTTTCACCTGTCCAGGAGAAAGCTCGCTTTGCTCGTAGGGAAGGGGAGTTATCTCCCCTACACCCCTTATACGGAGCCTGCTGACTTTTAAATTGTTTTTTGTTCCGCTGATTAATTTTTCATACTCCCTTCTTCATTTGACAGCCTGTTCAAATCCATTTGTTTGACCCACGCATCGTGCTCGTTAGCCTGGCAGAAAAAGCTCGATTTTCCCTTCGGAAACTAAGACAAGCCACGCCTCCGGTGCGTTTGTCTTTTAAATCTTCTCTTTTTTGCTTAACCGGCTAAATAGCTCACACTCAGCTTAAAGGGCGAAAACAAACGGCTCAGAACAGGGACAAATTTTAAAAAAAAGGAGACAATAAAATGAATAACTCAGCTACACCATTAAAAAACAATTCAAAAGCAGGCTCAGAAATGAAAACACCGACTAGCCCAAGGATAAATTCTAAAAAATGCGGAGCAAAATGTGAAATATATTCAAGAGTTACTGGTTATATGAGACCTGTTCGTAACTGGAACAAAGGTAAGAAGGAAGAGTTTGCAAATAGAAGAACTTACAGCGTTTGAAACATCCTTAAGTGCTTGCGGATAAAGATGAAAAAATGTAAG
Organism: uncultured Victivallales bacterium; assembly: GCA_964625675.1. GTDB lineage: Bacteria > Verrucomicrobiota > Lentisphaeria > Victivallales > GWF2-38-69. The sequence continues at coordinate 700 of CAZVCD010000108.1, forward strand.
TTAAATGCGGATTTTTAAAGTTTTTTATAAAATAGAAGAACAACGGAAGAGGAATTACATGAAAACTAAACTGAACAACACTAAAATAGCAGGAAGAATAAGCAGGGATGTTAACCTTAACTTAACTAAAGAAAACTGCAAACAGGTGGGAAATCTTACGATTGCCCTGGATGTGTCAGGCAGACGAACCCTTTTTATTGATATAACTGCCTGGGATGATACTGCCAATATACTGACTAAACTACAAATTGGTGATGAAATTTTTGTGGACGGACGGTTGGATCTAGACTATAAGGATCCTAAAAAAATTATTATTACAGCTGAAAAAATAACTCTTCTACATTCAAAGCTGTATGATAAATTAGGGCAAACCAACAAGGATCTGGAAGATTTCTATACATTAAATGAAATAAAAAAATTATCGGAGAATGAAAATGAATGACAATTTAATTCCAATTGAAAGAATAGAAAATAAAATATTACTTATTAGAGGACAGAAAGTTATCCTGGACAGAGATCTGGCTGAACTGTATGGCGTTAGCACAAAAGTTTTTAACCAGGCAGTAAAAAGAAATATTAAGAGATTTCCAAAAGGATTTATGTTTCAGTTGAATGAGGATGAAAAAAACGAACTGGTCACAAATTGTGACCGGTTCAACAGGTTGAAACATTCCTCCAGTTACCCTTATGCATTTACTGAGCACGGGGCACTTATGTCTGCTAATGTGCTCAATTCAGAAAAAGCAATTTCTGTAAGCATACTAATTGTAGAAGTGTTTGTTCGACTGCGTGAGCTTGTTTCAAGCAACGCAGAGTTTGCTCTCAAAGTATCAGAGTTAGAAAACCGCCTTGATTCACACGATGAAATAATTGTAAACATAATTACTAAACTAAAAAGCCTGCTGGATCCGGAAGTAAAGCCCAAACCCGAAATAGGTTTTAATCCTAAAGGAAATAATGACAATGGATAACGAAAAAGCATTAAAAATAATGGGATGCCTCAGAGAAGGCCTAGATCCCCGCACCGGTGTTGAGATCGATCAGGACAGTGTGTTTCAAATATCAATTGTTACCAGGGCGATCTACACTGCCTGCGATGCATTAAAAGCTCAGATAAAAACCGATTTACGAAAACAGAGACGAAGAGAGATAAATATTAAAAATCGTCCGAAAATGCAGGGACAGAAATGGCTCGCTGAAGAAGATAAAATTCTTAAAGAAGAACTGAATAACAATATGAGTATTCCAAATATTGCAACGGCACATCGGCGAAGCTGTGTGGCAATAGAAAAAAGAGTTGAAAAATTTAATGTAGATAGCATAAAAAACTAAGGAAAAGAAATGGAGGCATTGTGATGAACTGGATTATTAAATTTTTGTCAATTAGAAAAATAATATTATTGGTTTTAATGTTGGGATTATTTATATATTATGTTCCTAATTGGTATATTGGATCAAAAATATCTGAAATAACAGGGACATCTGTCACTGCTAAATTTTCATTATTAGAATTATTGAGAGGCAATGTTGTTTTTAAAAAACTAACTATTTATTCAGCAGATGATTTTGACGGAGTAAATGCTTTGACTTTGCATGATCTAAAAATCAATGTCAATATATTTAGTTTGTTCAGCAATGATAAAGTTATTAATTCTATTACCGCCAGTGAAATAAAAATAAATTCTATATATGCAAAAGAAAGCAACAATTTAAACGAAATAGCAAATAATTCTAGTGCTTTTTTTGCAACATCAAAAAGTAAGGGAGGCTGTCTAGTAAAAAAGGTTTTTTTACGAAATATTCATCTAAATACTTATTATTACTCTGTTACTCCAATTAGAACAATTCTTCCTGCAGTATATTTTGAGAATGTTGGAACCGGCAGCGACATAACTAAAACTGTAGCTGAAATTATTACAGCAAGCTTTTCTTCAAATATTAATAAGGATTATGAAGATAATGTTTCCTGGTGGAATAAAACAACTCATGCGATCGGAAGCGGTGTTAGTTTTTCTGTTAACGTTTTAGGTACGGGATTAAACCTAACTAAAAATGCTGTTGATACTGCTAATAGCGTTAATTCTACTATGGGCAGTGTAAATAACAGTGTTTCAAAGTGGTAATTCTGGGATTTATATATTCCCAGTTATAATTGTGATGTTGTGGTTTTTGCCGGAGATATTTCCTCTCCGGTGAAAAAAACAATGGAACTTTTGATTGACTTAAATACTCATTCCTTTATCAATAGTTTTATTTTGACTTTTTGATATATTTTGTCTGGACATTTCTTTAAATGGATCAGCTATATTATATTTATTATCTTGTGGAGCTTCTGCCCTGTTAATTCTGGTGCTATCTATTTCCTTACTGAAATTTATGTATTTTATCAGCTTTCCCCTGAGCTTTGCTGCTGAAATTTTAACTCTATTCCATATTCTTTCTCTTGGAACAATTTTATTTTTTGCATTAGCCTTGACATTGCTTAATTTTTTTTGTTTATATACTATATCGAGAGCAGCGGTTCTTTCAGTTAAAATGTTTGCCTGGCTATATAGCTTCTCTTTGTCCGGCACATTTATTCGACATTCATGGACCCCCCTGGTGCTTGCAACATAGATAGAATCTTTGTTTAATGTTTCTGCGGCAATAACAACAAACTCCGCCTTTGAACCTTGTTTTTTGTGGCTTGTTGAAACATAGCCATATTTCAGGGATTTATACTCTTTTGGAATTATAATACCTTCTGTTGTTGTGATGTTCCCATGCTTGTCAATTCCTGTTATTGTAAAAACATCGCCGTTGACAATATTTTTATATGGCATTCTGGCCATAATTTTTTCACCCCTGCAAAACTCTAAATTATTTGTTTCCCCAGCTTCATAATTTTTATATTGAGAATTAGCTAAAAATCTACCGTCTTTTAGCTGTACTCTATTTTGATTAAAGCGATCCTTTACTCTTTGTTGAACTTCTACTATTTCGTTTTTTTGGAAACTTCCAAAATCCTGAGTAATTAATATTTTTTGTCCCGGCACAAAGTTTTTAACAGAGCGCTTCTGCTGTGCTGTCCAGTTATCAGAAATAAATGTTTCTTTATTAAACATTTTTTGTTTATCAATAATACTGTTTTCTTTTAAATAACTTCTAAGTTCTAATGTAATGTCATTACATTCTTTATTTGTGGGCGAAATAAAAATGCACCGGTCTAATTGTTTTCCATTATCGGTAAATTTCAAATAATCTTTAATTGCATTATCTTTGTATTTTCCTCTACCTTCGTTTATCCACCCCATTTTTTTATGGGTGTCTAATAAATGAATACCTCCTTCAATATTTCCACCTGCCATTAAAGTAGTTGCTTCTTTATAGTGTTTTTTTTGTCTATATATTTCACTTAGTTCCAATTGTTGTATCTGTGAATATGTTTCAAGTATTCTCAGAAAATCTCCTGCGGCAATAGATTTATGCTGCTTCGTATCTCCGACAAATAATATCCTTGCATTATTTTTTTCAGAAGCTTTCATTATTTCTGTGCCATCAATGTTTGATAACAACCCGGCTTCATCTACAACGATTAAACCGTTTTTAATGTTAACTGAATCCTGAGTAAGTTTAAATTTTTCTATTGTTACAGCATTGTCAAAACCTTCTTTTTTCAGCACATCAACTCCTGCGGTTGTCGGAGACAAAAATATTACATTATTTATTTTTCCGTATAGTGCTTTTTGTAGTTCTGTTAATGAAGTTGTTTTACCTGCCCCTGCAACGCCCCTCAATGAGATGAACTGGTCTTTTGATTTTAATATTTTTTTTAAAGCTTCTCTATGTTCCTTATAATTTCTTTTGCGTGATACTTCTAAAGCCAATGAAGCTTTATCCGAAAACGGTTTATACTTTGGATTCATTGCTGTCATAGATTTTTTGGTTTGATTAACTTTATAAACCGCCCATATTTCCCGCTGCATTCCGGTAACGGTTGTAATATTTTCACCTAGATAATAATTTTTATTATTATCTTTTATAGTAATTAATTCTGCATTTTCTTTTATCTGTTCTTTAAGTTTATCCAGGTCCGTATATCCTATTCCCTGATTTAAACTCTCAGCTAATATTTGATTGCCTTTTAAAACACTTGATCTGGAATATAAATGTCCTATGGAATATTCTATTGCAGAATTAATTTTATTATTATTATTTAATTCGGCAGTCATTGAGTTTTTTGTTTTAGCATATGTATCTTTAATTAGGGCATCTAACGAATTCATTTCTTCAGAGCTTAATTGTTTACGCTGATTTTCTATTACTTCCTCTGTTGTTATTTCGGCTAATTTTGAATCTCTTGATTCTTTTGTGATGATTTTGATTTCTTCTGTTGTAGGTTTTCGTCCGTGTTTTTCTTTAAACTTTTCAATTTCAGCTTCTATCACAATCCTTCTTTTTGAAAACCTTTTTTGAATTTCATCTGATACTCCTGCAATTTCAAATCCTTCAACAGTTCCTTTAGAATTTACTTTTTCATTTATTTTATATCCGAGCTTTCGGACGTTTAATGCCAGTTGGTTTTGATAAACTTTACCGGCATATCTAATAGCTTTCACTATATCTTTTGACTCAAGAGCCACGACTTGATCTGTTTCTGAGTCGTATGTTGCATTAACAACAACACAGTGAGAATGGAGCTGTGGATCGAGAGAACGTGAAGCATCATGATTAAAAACGGCCGCTGCCAGGTTGCCTGTGGTTCTAGTGTCAAGAATTTTTCCAAACTGTGAATTATCTCTGCATGCAGCAAATTTTTCCAGTTCTTTAAATGCAACCTGAAATGCATTCTCGTGTGCTTTTCTTAATCTATCATCGCACAAAGTTACAGCCATTATTGAAACACTTTTTTGGGCTGAACATTGAAAATCAAAATATCTTATTCCACCCGGCCTGTTTCTCGGAGTTAGTTTTTCTCCGGTTAATGGGTTTATGTTTTTTCTAAGTAATTCAAAATTTATATCACCAGGCTTAATGGAAGAGTTGTTTATTCCGAGTTTTTTTGCAAGTTTACCAATCCATTTACCTTTAACGGTATTGTTTTCAGAGTAATAATCATTATGGACTAAATGACTATCAAGATAATTACTTTTCCCAACACCTCCACTAAGAGTGAATGTATCTTTTATTTTAGCCATTGTAAACATTTATTTTCTTCCCCTTTTTTATAAAACTACAACATTAGTAACTAATTTCAAACGAAATTAAAAAAATGTTTTAAATTCACCCCTGACATGAAGTCAGAGACGCAATACTCTTATGCTTTGCATGAAGCCTGTAAATACATAAAAACATCACATAAATTACGTCTATACGTCTCTAATATTACACATAATTACACATAACATGATATAAATTACATAAATATTACTCAATTAGGTTGTTTTCCTTTACTAAAAAAGTATTGTATCTATAATAATTAATTATAAAATAAATGTTTTAATTCATATATTTTAAAAAAAAGAAAGGATTGAAAAAAAATGAAAACACTGCCAACACCACAAGAATTATTAAAAAAAGCAACTGGGCTTGGAAAAAAAGGGCCAGATTTACTAGAAAAATATAAAGAATCAATAATCCTATTGAAAGAAAAAGGATTTAATTTTACTGAAATTGAAAAGTTTCTAGGCGATAATGGAATCCATATTAAAAAACATAAAATATCTGTTTTTTTAAGAGGAAAAGGTATTAAGAAACAGACCGTTGAGACAAAAGAAAATGTGTAAATCAACCTCTAAAAATATACTAAAAAAAGCCGTTCTATATTCGGAAAAAGAAAAGCCATCAAGGTCAAAGCTTGAAGAATGTAGAACAGCAATAATTTATCTAAAAGAAAAGAAATATACTTTAAAACAAATAAGTGCTTTTTTAAAAGAAAACGATATCTCAATAACCCCAGCTACAATATCAAGATATTTGAAAAAATATCCTGCCGCAGAGGTTGAATTAGAAAAAATAAGAGAAGAAAATAATAAAGGAAAGAGTAAAACAATTTCTGAAATTGCGGCCCTCCCTTCTCAAAAAGAAACAGCTTTGGATGATAAGGAAGAGGATTGGGGAGACATAAAGTCTATTCTTAAAGGGAAAAAATAATGAATCCGGAAAAAATAAAACAGGCAGCTAAAGAACTGAATATTAATAAAGATGTTTTTACAGGGCTAGTAAATATATTTGGTTCCGGTGTGACAATACATACGTTGGATAAACTTTATCAACAAAACAGCATTAAAAAAATATGTGTTGATTGTGGTAAACTTATAACAAGCATTCTTGCAGAGTATGACGAAGAAAAGAACAACCTTGATGAAATTATAAAATATAAATTATCAAATGAGACTATCTATACAGCAGAGAATAATTTCAACATTGGCGATGTTCAAGCCAAGGCGGTTGCTACGAAAAAAGAAAACGGAAGGTATGATTTAATAGAAAAGGGCTTTAAAGCATTAACTGTAAAGCCTAAAAAAACTGCTTCAAAAAAACCAGTACATAAAACATTTGAAGGTGAACTTGCCCACAATATAATAGAGAAACAACTAAAGGAATTATTAGAATCCGTTAAGAATATAGAGAACAAAACAAACAGTCACGATGAGAGGCTTAAAGCATTAGATCTCTATAACATCAGATTTGAATTATTTAATAAAGAATTCAAAACATTTGAGAACGATATTAATAATTTTGCTATAAAAAAAGACAGTTCAAGGTTTGGATTTTATTGTCTTTTGACTCTTCTATCCATGCTTTTTTATATAGTAGGAAGTACCTCTTATTTCTTTTTTGATGCAATTGTTTATCCAAAACTTCACGCATATATAGCAGCCGTTTCAATTCCATTGCTCATAATTGGTATTGTAATTGGTATGTTGTACAAACCTATATTTATAAAATTATTTAGAAGAGAGAAGCGGCACATATCATGAACGATACTAAAATAAAAGATATACATGACGTATTAACTGATAATAAAAAAAACAAGCTTTTGAATCTTAAAAAAGAAATCCAAAAGAACATTATAGGTCAGGATCATGTATTGGACAAAGTTATTACAACACTGGAAAGAGGCGAATTAGATTTTAATATTGATAATGAAAGACCTCACCCAAAAGGTTCGTTTTTGTTTCTCGGTCCAACCGGTGTAGGAAAAACAGAACTAACTCTTACGTTTACAAATTATCTCTTTGGGGATAAATGTCTGCACAGATTTGATATGTCTGAGTTTATGCATTTTGATAGTATTAAACAATTTTGCGGAGATGAATCCGGATCTGTCGGTAGACTGGGGCAGGTTCTTGAAAACAGTAATCACGGAACACTTTTATTTGATGAGATGGAAAAAGCTCATGTTCAAATTATGGACTTGTTTCTTCAAATATTAGATGCAGCCAGGATTACTTTAGGGAATGGGAAAACTTATGATTTGTCAAACTATTATATAGTTTTCACTTCAAATATTGGTGCTAAAAGAATTCCGGAAACAGGTCAGGTTTTATCCTCAACCTTAGAACGGGGAATCATGGCTGAACTCTATTCTGTATTAAGAAAAGAAATGATTGCTCGATTCGGTTCTGTTATAATTTTCAAGCAGCTTGGTTTTGACATTCAAGAAGAAATAGCAAGAAGTTTATTAGACAAAGAAATGAAACGGATGGCATTAAGAGGATGCAATCTTCAATATGACGAACTTGCGTTTAATTATATTCTAAGAAATGGAATCGTTGAAGGATTAGGTGTTAGGCCTTTAAGAGATACAATATATCGCTGCATAGGGAATGCCGTTTGTGATGTAATGCTAAGAGGCAATGCCGAACCTTCTGGCACTATTACGCTAGATAGAGAGAAAAATAAATTAAAAATTATGAAAATTAAAAACATTAATTCTGATATAACTGGGTGAATCTAAACAAAGGGTGGTAAATCGTCATAGAATTGGATACTAAAAAAATCGCCCCTTTTTACCTAATTTAATCATGTTCTGAAAAACTTTTAAAAACATAACATT
>CAZVCD010000109.1:0-8724 GCA_964625675.1 uncultured Victivallales bacterium
CAATACTAGGTCTATTTACTGCTCCCAGCATTGCAACCCTTATTTTTATTCTTCGAGCAGTGTTAAGGCTTAAATACAAAAAAAACACCACTCGTGAAAAGATTCTGCAATACATATTTATTTGTATAGGCCTATTTGTTATTTTCGGTTATGCGATTGGAACTGTATAGAAAAAACAAACTGAAAAGTTAAATCTGTCCTGTCAATTTTAATACTATCTGTGAAACAGTTACCGCCCCCAGATATACTCCAACAAAAACAAAAAGCAAAACAATAATAAAACGTCATCCTGTTTTCTTGAAATTTTCAAATTCCCTACCAAAAGCATTACCTATGTAAACCAAAATAGGTGTAGTAAGAGATATGAAACTGATTTTGTCTCGAAGAAAACATACAAAAGCTTGAGTTCAAATTACCATTCACACAGTAGTATGTGGTAATAGAATAGTAATGGTAGATAGTACTATTGAGCAGCCTGCCTTTGAACAACAATTCTACGTGTTATAAAAATCAGAACTACTACGACAATTAATAAAATTGGACCTGCCAACATTGCATTTGTTCTTCCAAAATGAATTCCCAACAATCCCGACATAGCTGTTCCTACAGGAATTCCAACCGAACCACATGTAATTATAAATGATGTTGCCTGGGGACTTGCGTGTCCAATTTGATCAAGCCCATACCCTACAAGAGATGGATAAATACACGAATCCGCGAGCCCAAGAAGAATCATAAGAGGAACGACAGCATACAAACTACTCACATGCATAAATATTAACATGAAAAATGCAAACAATAATGATGAAACAATGATATATTTATATATTTTTACTCTTGGAAGAAGAAATTTTCCAAATACAAGTCTACCAAACATCTGTGATAATGCATAAGTAGTTACCATTGCCCCAACAAGTTTTATATTAAATCCTAAATCTTGCTGCATACGCGGCTGATTTAGATTGTTCATAATTTGTTCAACATAAACAAAAAGAAAGAACGCAATTGCTGTTAAAATTAACGGAAGAGAAAGGAAACTTTCGTTTTTAGCCTTACGTTCCTTCTTTTCCAGTGACCTGATTTTCAGTTCTCTGTCTGTAATTTCGCTAATATTTAGTATCAGTAGTATAATAACAAATGCAGTAAACATAACGGCAATTAAAGCAAATACGGTTTTCCATGAAGTGTTGAAAATAACAAAACCGTTTATTATAGGACTTAACATAAATCCGACACTGAAAAATACGTTAAGAATAGACAATTTACCTTCACTTTCACCTTTCTTTCTAACTGTCCCCATCGTCATGTAATAACATGAAACCAACACAAAACCAATTGCCATATTGCAGATAAATGACATTGATATATATATAGGAAGTATAGGGATAAATGCTATAAGTGAAGACGCAACAATCATCATAAAACTAGAAAGTAACAGTGTATTTTTAGCTTTGATTTTTGAAATAACCATTCCGCCAATTGCCATGGCTAAAATTTGCCCCCACATCCCAAATGAATCAAAAAATATGATCATTGAAGAATCTTTTCCGAAAAACTCAGAAACAGGTACTGTTGTCATGCCATAAATAGCAGCCTGAAATCCAGCAAAAAGAAATGCAATAAATGTAAGAAGTATTGCTTTTCTCACGTCAATTTCAGATGAAAAAATTAATTTTTGAGTTTTTGTGTCAGCGTCTTGCATTTAATTACCTTTCACTTTTTTAATTTTATTTAAGCTATTTGTGTCAATAAAACGTCTTACTTTCCCCTCGACAACAAAAATCTATAAATATTACATAAAATCAGAGTATAGCTATTTATACCAGAGGCGAAATGGTATTCGACAAATCATTGAGGATAAAAATCCCGCAAATGAACTAAAAACAAAAATTTTAACAAGCCAAAGGCATGTACCTCCGATATATCACTAAGATACACTTATAATGATGTTTTAAAAGTCTTTTGAATTTATGCACTCTTTTTACATCAAAATAATGAGTTTAAAAAAAATATTTTTCAATTACCTCTAGTCTTTTGTTAAATAGTCTCTATCGTTATACATTAAGTTATTACCTTCACTTTAAGATTAAATAAATTGGTATCAGCATATGAATAAAGTATCTTTAGTAAAATGTAGTGATTATAATTTTGAAGAAGTAAAAAATGCACTCATTGAAAGCTTTAATAATCTGGGTGGCATAGAAAAATATATCAAAAAAGGGATGAAGGTTGCACTAAAACCAAACCTGCTGATGGCCTGTAATCCAAATAGTGCAGCAACCACCAACCCAGTAATGATCCATGCCCTTGCGGATATAATATTAAAAGAAGGTGCACAGGTTTCTATTGTAGAAAGTCCCGGCGGCCCCTATATAAAAAGCAACTTGAAAAGTGTTTATAAAACCTGCGGTATAGAAGACATAGCACAAAAAATAGATATCACTTTAAATTACGATCTAGATGTTGAATTAATAAAAATTGCAGAAGGCCTACTGTTAAAGAAAATAGAAGTTATTAAACCACTCCTTGGGGCAGACCTTGTAATAAATTTACCAAAATTAAAAACTCATGGTCAAATGACCTATACAGGAGCAGTAAAAAATATGTTCGGTGCAGTTCCTGGAACAAAAAAAGCTGAATACCATTTCAGAATGGCACAATATGACTACTTCGCAAATGCTCTAATTGATATTTTCCTCAGCATAAAACCCGGGTTCTCGATTATGGATGCTGTGATTGGCATGGATGGCAACGGGCCATCTGCCGGCAATCCAAAAAGACTTGGATTTATTGCCGCAGGTGAAAACGCTTTTGACCTAGATTACATCTGTCTTCATTTAGTTGGAATAAACCCCGAATCTGTTCCTATAATAAAACAGGCAATAAATAGAGGCCTCTGCTCTTCAGACATTAAACAAATTAAATTATGCGGTGAAAAATTAAGTAATATAAAAATTACTGATTTTGATGTTCCAAAAGCAGATGCATTAAGTTCTATTAACTTCAGCCACAATAAAATTTTTAATCTGATGATCAATATTCTTAAACCCAAACCGGTTTTTAACCACAAAATATGTACTGGCTGTAATATCTGTGCGGACAACTGTCCCGCAAAAATAATTACGGTAGAAAACCATCATCCAAAACTTGACATGTCAAAATGTATCAGATGCTTCTGCTGCCAGGAACTCTGCCCTCAACACGCTGTTACTGTTAAAAGGCTACCTGCACCGATACAATCGGTTTTAAATACTTTCTTCCTGATATTACCAATGCTGGCATCCCGACTAAAGAGTAAAATAACTCGAAAATAATATTGATTATTAATTTTTAAGTATTAATGGTTTTGAGCATAACGTTGAAATTGTTTTTGTTCCCTTTGAAAAAACTAAGTTATGTAATAACTTGTATAACATACCGGAGGTACATGCCTTTGGCTTGTTAAAATTTTTGTTTTTAGTTCATTTGCGGGATTTTTATCCTCAATTATTTGTATGATTTGTCGAATACCATTTCGCCTTGGGTATATCAAGATAAATCTTGTTTTTATCTTTTTATTTTGTTACGTTACTTAATATTGTTGGCTATGAATATGTTAAAAAGCAAATTCCTGTACACTTAAAATATAAGAAAGATTTTACTTTTATACTATGAAAAATAAAAAGATTAGAATACCTGAACTGTTGGCACCAGCCGGCAGTTTGGCTGCAGGACTTACCGCATTTGATTATGGTGCTGACGCTGTTTACGCTGGTTTACCAAAATTCAATGCCAGAGAAAGAACTGAAAACTTTTCCCTTGAAGATATGTCAAAGCTAATAGCCTATGCACACAAAATAGGCAAAAAAGTTTATCTCACATTCAACACACTAATAAAAGAATCTGAACTAGAAGAAGTCGCTGAACTATTATATGAGGTATCATGCCTTCAACCTGATGCATTAATAGTACAGGACATAGGTGTGCTAAGAATTATCCGTGAGTTTTTTCCAAACCTTGAAATACATGCATCTACACAGATGGGAATACACAACAGTGCGGGTGTCAATTTCGCAGCTAAACTCGGAATCAAGCGTGTAATTCTTGAGCGCCAGGTTTCAATGGATGAGTTAAAACAAATCACAAAAAACAGTATTATTGAAACAGAAATTTTTATTCATGGTGCCCTATGCTGTTCAATGTCAGGCAACTGCCTTTTATCCTCCTGGCAAGGTGGATGGAGCGGAAATAGAGGAAAATGTAAGCAGCCATGCCGAAGAAGGTACTATGGTGATGAAGGCAACGGGTTCTTCTTTTCAACCAAAGATCTGTACTCTCTTGATGTCATTCAGGAATTAAAACAGATTGGAATAAGCTCGCTGAAAATTGAAGGAAGACTCAGAAAACCTGACTATGTAAAAAATGTAGTTTCTGCATATAGAATGCTGCTGGATACACATCCAAATGAAAACAGCGCTGTTATTTTACGAAAATCCAGAGATATTCTAAGCCGCTCCTTGGGCAGAAGATGGTCAGGAGGATTCCGTGATCTCGATTCATGCAGAGATGTTATACAACATACACAACTTGGTGTTTCAGGACAACCTTATGGAAAGGTTGCTAATGTTAAGAAAAATGGATTTTACGCAATATTAACACAAAGGCTTCATATTGGCGACAGAGTTCGTGTTCAACCAAAATCGGGTGATGAAGGCCCTACTTTGACAATAACAAAAATATCATTAGATGAAAAAATTGTTACCAAAGCAGGCAAAGGCAGTAAATGCTTTATTCACTGTGATAAAGAAATTCCTAATGACGGCATTGTCTATAAAATAGGTGAAAGCGGCGGAGAAAATACTGCTAGAATAGCAAACCTCCCTACCCTTTCACACCTGATAAATCTGAATATCACAGTAAACAGTAAAGGAATATCTGCTAAAACAACTAATATCCCCGAACTACCTGCTTGGAAAAAAGAAATAGCTATTTCAGACGCTTTAAAACGTAGCCTTACTGCTGATACAGTAATAAATGAATTCCAGGCATCAAATTCAAAAGAATATAAAGCAGGTCATGTAGACGTCTCTGTTCATGGTAGTCTTTTTCTTCCGGCCAGCGAACTAAAAAAAGCCAGACGCGAATTTTGGGATTGGCTTTTAACAAAGATTTCTCCGGAACAGCTAAATCAGGATTCATTACAAGGACTTGAAAAATTTAAAGAAATTTACAATAATACGACAACCAGTCGAAAATTTTCTGTAGAAAAATCGGTACTGCTCCAAGAAGAGGCAAGTAACCCTGTCGAAAACAGTATAAAAGTTAACACACTTGAAGATTTCGATAGTACCACAGATGAGATACAGCTTCCAAACTACTGTTTTGAGTACGACCTTAATAATACCAGTAGAAAAATCAGAGCTGCGGTTAAGAAAGGACATAAAAAATTTCGCGTAACCTCTCTATATGGTTTTGATCTCCTAAAGAATTTCAGAGACATCCAGATTGCAACATCTTTCCCATTGCCAGTGTGCAATTCATTCGCGGCATATGAAATAAAAAATATATGCATAAAAGCAGGTTTTAAGCTTAATAAAGTACAGGCATGGATAGAGCTGGAAAAAGAAGAGATTATCCGTTTACTTGAAAAATCCCCTGCCCCAATGGAAACGTATATTTACGGCAGACCTCAACTATTAGTAACTAGAGCGTTCATTTCTGCTGACAATGTCATTTCAGACTCAAAAGGTAATAAGTTCATTATTATAAAAGATAAAAGAAACGGCCTGGTACACCTATATGCAGAGAAAGTTATGAATATCCCCTCTTTTGAGGGTGTTTCTACTTTTTTTGACCTTAGCAACGCCAAACTGAACGAAGAAAATACATCAACATTTAATTACGATTATACGATGCTATAACACTATTAAAAACTGGGATATTGAAAAAGTAGTAAGCCTTTTAGTTGAATGCGGTAAAATTGCGTTGAAATTTTATGATTCACCTGAATTTGAACTAAAACAGGACCGCAGCATTGTTACTATTGCAGATAAAACAATAGAAGCAATGCTTGCAGACCACTTTGACCGTCCTGCCGACAATGTCTATCTTATCGGAGAAGAAACTGTTTCGCAAAAGGATGAAAGTTATATTCAAAATGCCCTTAAGGAAACAACATGGATTGTTGACCCTATTGATGGTACTGCACCTTATGCACACCATATCCCAACCTGGGGCATCTCTATCGGCTATATGAAAAATGCCAAAATAGAAGAAGGCGCAATCTTTCTTCCTGCTACAGGCGAAATGTTTATTACTTCCAACAACACCGTATACTACAAAGCCTGTAACGACGGAGTTCCTTCCTGGGATTTCAAAGATATGAATCCTATCGATATTGTAAAAAGAAAACTGGATGATTCCGGCCTTATAAGCATTACGCAGGAAATAGCAAAAAGCCATAAATTTGATGTTACCAACTGCATACAGGCTCTAGGCTGTGCTGTTTTTCCGTTGGTATACTTGTGTCATGGACGTCTCTTAGCATACATTACCGGTTCCCATCTAAAATTATGGGACTATGCCGCCGGAATTGCCATATTAAAAAAATGTGGGTTCTCCGCAAAGTTTCTAAACGGTAAAGATATGACTTTAAATATATTTGATGACTGCAAAACTCATGAAAGTGGCATTAAACGCTGGGAAATTAAAGAGATGGCTCTCTTTACACCTAACTACGATACATTTGACTTCCTAAAAAATAAAATCAATCTCCTGTAATTTTATCAATGTTTTAATCACTTATTGACCAGCATGAAATTCCAAGATAATACACTAAAAATAGAATATTCTTATTGATTTGATTATTTATTCATGCTAAAATGTATTTTAGTCTCTTTTATACTGAAGGTATTTTTGATTTTGATTTATTTGCAGGAATTTTATCCTCAATTATTTTTATTGTTTATCGAAAACCATTTCGCTTTAGGTATATTTTCAAAAAACTATTTTAAAAAAAATTAACTAAACATACGGAGTAATTACATGAACAAAGTTCTCATCCCAACAAAACTTGATACTGTCGCCGCCAATATGTTAAAAGAAAAAAACTACAGCGTAGTACAGAATGCAGATAAACCTCTTGAGGAACTGGCCAAAGAACATACAGACACAAATGTCATTATTGTCAGAAGTGAAAAAGTAACGGCAGAAATTATTGACACCCTCCCAAATTTAAAGTTAGTTGTAAGGGCCGGTGCTGGATACAACACCATTGACACAAAGTACGCGAGAAGTAAAAAAATAGACGTAATGAATACACCGGGAGCAAACTCAAATGCTGTTGCAGAAGAAGTTATTGCGCTTTATCTTGCAGCCTACAGACATCTGGTTCCGGCAGATATTTCTACTCGTCAGGGATTATGGGAAAAGAAAAAACTGATGGGCCGTGAAGTGACCGAAAAAACTATAGGTATCGTCGGTCTTGGTAATATCGGACGCTTAGTCATAAAACGCCTCAAAGGGTTTGACATGAAATTTCTAGGTTATGACCCATTCATCTCAGCAGACATGGCCGAAAAAATGGATGTAAAACTCTGTTCAATGGAAGAAATTTTCAAAAATTCAGATTGCATCAGCCTTCACATCCCGGAAAATGATAAAACAAAAGGCATTATCAATAAGTCACTGCTGAGTCTTATGAAACCCAACTCTGTTTTAATCAACTGCGCTAGAGCTGGAATAATCAACGAAGACGATCTTAGAGTCATAAAAAAAGAGAAAAATATTATTTTCTGTAATGACGTATACACCAAAGATGCGGCAGGCGAAAAAAGTGTGGCTGATTTTGCTGACATTATGCTTCCACATCTCGGTGCAAGTACATCCGAGGCTAATTATAATGCAGCACTGCGTTCAGCAGAACAAATCATCGATTATTACGATAAAGGTATTACAAGCTGCGTAGTTAATAAAGACTTACCAGATGGAATGGATGAAAAATATCAGGAACTTGCAAATGTAATCACTGTTCTTTCCAGGTCATATCTCGGCAAAGGACATTCACCACATAAAATAGAAACCAGCTTCTACGGTAAACTTAACCAATTCAGCAAATGGATGATCGCACCGATTTTAAGAGGAATATGCTCAGACTTTACACCATCAAATGAAACCGCCAACACAGAAGAATATCTTCAAAAATGCGGTGTAACAATAAGTAATAGAGACGTTGATGATCTTAAGAAATATGGCGAGTCTATGACAATAGATATGTTTGAAGGCCATCAGACTATAGATAAAGTCTCCATTAGAGGTACTATTACAGAAGGTAACCTGATGATTTCAAGAATCAACTATTTTGACAAACTTTATCTTGACCCATCAGGTAATATTCTTTTTGTAGAATATAAAGACAAACCCGGCGTAATCGGCAAAGTTACAAGTATTCTTGGAGACCATGGAGTTAACATTAACGGAATAAGATCACCACAGGATGAAGAAAAGAAAAATTCACTTCTTACAATAAAAACAGAAAAACCTGTCTCTAAAGAAGTAATCAAAGAAATAGAGCAGGCGATTGTAGCAAAAAAAGTATTTTTTATATCACTATAATAAACTTTTCGAATATTATGGGCGAACCTATGGGTTCGTCCTTTTTTGTTTATTTATCATATTGTTTTGATTGTCAATATTTAGTACATGCTGAATAATAGCAGTTTTCAAACAACTTGCTTATATCTAAAT
>CAZVCD010000110.1:0-8652 GCA_964625675.1 uncultured Victivallales bacterium
AAAAAGTGGGGAAGAGAATTCCCAGAAAAGGTTATTTTAACTGCCTTTAATGATGAAATATTTGATGAATATCAACGTTTTATTAACACATAATAACCTAATATTCTAAATGTACAGGAATTTGCTTTTTAACTTATTCATAGCCAGCAATATTAAGCTACACAACAAAATAAAAAGACAAAAACAAGATTTATCTTGATAGTCCTTCAAAGGTTTAGTCGCCTTTGGAGACCGGATAAACCTTGACCGATCTTAATAACCTAAACTTTAAAACCTTGAATATTTTTAGCGCGATCTTAAGAGTCTAGAAATTTATTCTTGAACATATTCAGAGTCAATAACGTTTAACAATGCGAAAAAAAAAGATAAAAGCATGATTTATCTTAAAATATCAAGTATAATTTTACTATTATGTTGCATTTTCTTTACTCAAAACTTATATTTTTGTAGAACATTTTATAAAAATATTACTTGCAAATAGGAGTTTTTAATTATGGACGACTTGAAAAGAACGCCTTTGAACGCAAAGCACGTTGCATTAGGAGCAAAAATGGTTTCCTTCGGTGGATGGGATATGCCTGTTCAATATTCAGAAGGAATAATCGCGGAACATCACCAAACAAGAAAAAAAACATCGCTTTTTGACACATGCCATATGGGGGAATTTAAAATTAAAGGACCTAATGCGGCTGCAGATCTTGATTGGATATTTCCTAGAGCTGTTGCAAACCAAAAAGTTGGAACCGCAAGATATAATTTTCTTCTTTCAGACAAAGGCACCGTTATGGATGACCTTTTGATATACAGAATGGATGAAGAAGAATTCCTGCTAGTAGTTAATGCGGGCACAATTGACAGCGATGCTGCACGCTTAAAATCCCTTCTTTCAGAATCTACAGAGTTCATTGATGAATCAGTAGCTACCGGTAAACTTGATTTACAGGGCCCCTTAAGTGCTGACATATTAGAGAAACTTGGCTTTGACAAAAGTGAACTTCCCAAAAATTACAAATGGATTAAAACTTCAATAAATGGAATCCCTACACTCTTGAGCAGGACTGGATATACTGGAGAGCTGGGATTCGAATTTTATGTTTCGGCAGATAAAGTAAATGAACTCTGGGATATTCTTATCGCATTTCCGGAAGTTAAACCGGCAGGCCTCGGTGCTAGAGATACATTAAGGCTCGAAGTTGGATTTCCTCTTTACGGAAATGAAATGGACGAAGAAACCACCCCGGTTGAAGCAGGATTCTCTGGAATGATCGGGCTTGCAAAACGGACAAACTTTATAGCTGAAGATATATTGAAAGATCCTTCTAAAGTTGCTAAGATTCTGACCCCTATAATTCTTGAAGGCCGCAGAGCCGCACGACACGGAAATATGGTATTATCTAAAGAAGGTAATGAAATTGGCATTGTTACATCAGGTATGTTTTCTCCATTGCTTGAAAAGGCAATCGCGTTAACTTACATAAAAGCAGATAGTAAACTGGAAGTTGATGATGAAGTAATGCTTAAGATCGGAACAAAAACACTTCCAGGCAAAGTTGTTACGTTTCCTTTCTATAAAGAAGGAACAGTACGTCTGAAAATATAATTTTTTTTAATGTACAGGAATTTGCTTTTAACTTATTCATAATCAATAAAGTCTAACAACGTGACAAAACAAAAAGACAAAAACAAGATTTATCTTAACATTCTAAATATTAATAATATAACAAATTAATCTAAGGAGAATGAAAATGAAGAAGTACACTAAAGATCATGACTGGGTATCACTTGAGGGTAATGTCGCCACTCTAGGTATCACTGCTTACGCTGCAAAAGAACTTGGTGATATTACATTTGTTGAAGTTCCGGCTGTTGATGACGATGCTGCGGCAGGTGAAGTTCTTACTGTGGTTGAATCTGTTAAAGCTGCGACGGATGTATTTTCTCCAATTAACGGAACAATTATTGAAGTAAACGAAGAACTTGAAGATAATCCCCAATTGGTCAACGAATCAGCTGAAGGCGGCGGATGGATTTGTAAAGTGAAAACAGAAGATGTTTCTGCCTTGGATGCTCTAATGACAGAAGAAGAATATAACACATTTATTAAAAGCTTGTAGATTACATATTAATTAATACAGCAGCAGCAGCAATAGCCTGCTGTATTAATTAAATTATTATAATATTGACTGATATTTATTTCACAATTATAACGATTAAATGTGCGGCATTGTTGCCGTTTCCCCT
Organism: uncultured Victivallales bacterium; assembly: GCA_964625675.1. Taxonomy (GTDB): domain Bacteria; phylum Verrucomicrobiota; class Lentisphaeria; order Victivallales; family GWF2-38-69. The sequence goes on from CAZVCD010000110.1 coordinate 2,242, forward strand.
TTTAAACCATTAACTACCAAGATCAAACTCTATTCAATAAATTTTATTGTTAACGAGCAAGACAGGAGGTATAAATGCCTTATATAGCCAATACAGATTCCGATGTAAAGGAAATGCTTGAAGCTATTGGGTGCACCAGCTTTGAAGATATGTGGGTGAAAACTGAAATAACTGAGCCTTATCCTGAAATTAATATTCCGCACGGCCGTTCAGAATTTGAAGTCTCACGTATTGCCCAAGGATTGGCAGACAAGAATGCAGCAGGCCTAGTTAACTTCGTAGGTGGAGGATACTACGACCACCTGATCCCCGCGGCTGTAGGAGAAATAACTGGTCGTTCTGAATTTTATACAGCATATACACCATATCAACCAGAGGTTTCCCAAGGAACATTGCAGGCTATTTTTGAATATCAGACGGCAATATGTCGTTTGACCGGAATGGATGTTTCAAATGCTTCTTTGTATGATGGAGGAACAGCTCTCTTTGAAGCAATGATGCTCGCGGTAAGAACTACTAGAAAAAGAAGAGTTGTAATATGCGGTGCTGTATCTCCCATTTTTAGAAAAATGATCCACTGTTATGGTGATAATTTAGACGTTGAACTTGTAGAAATACCTGCAGGGCTAACAGATTCTGACCAGCAGGCATTATTAGATGCAATAGACGATAAAACGGCCTGTGTCATTGTTCAGTTTCCCAACTTTTTTGGAGTTGTTGAAGATTGGACAGATTTTGTTGCTGAAGTGCATAAAAAACGCGTTTTAGCTGTATGCTCGGTTTATCCGACGGCTTTGGCTCTTCTCAAAACACCTGGAGAGATGGGGTTTGATGTTGTTACGGCAGAAGCTCAATGCCTGGGGATACCTCTAAGCTTTGGCGGTCCTTATTTAGGAGTTATGGCAACTACCAAAAAATGTATGCGCAAGATGCCGGGTCGTGTAGTAGGGCAGACTGTTGACAAAGTTGGAAAAACAGGATATGTATTAACTCTTCAAACCAGAGAACAGCATATACGCCGCAGTGATGCAATGTCAAATATTTGTTCTAACGAAAACTTATGCTTGCTATCTGCTGTTGTCTATATGACGGCGCTTGGGAAAGAAGGGCTTCGTGATGTAGCAAAGCTCTGTGCAGCAAAAGCTGTATTTGCAAAAGATACTCTAACTCAGATCAAAGGAGTTAAGCTTGTTGGAAAGAACCCATTCTTTAATGAATTTGTTATTGAGCTCCCTGAAGATGCGTCTAAAGTAGTACTGAAGCTGATAGATAGAGGCTATGCTGCAGGCTTTCCGCTGGGAAATTATTACGATAATAGAAAAAATCAGCTCTTAATATCAGTCACGGAAAAACGTACCCGTGAAGAAATTAAAGGACTTGCAAATGCGATGGAGGCTGTATTATGGAATTGATTTATTCAAAAAGCAAAGAAGGTCGACGTGGTTCAACATTGCCAGTTTGCGATGTACCGGAAACACATGCAATACCTAAAGATTTATTAAGATCTACTCCAGCTGCGCTTCCCGAAGTAACAGAACAGGATGCGATACGTCACTTTACTCTTCTGAGTAATATGAATATTGGAGTGGATACTTCTTTCTATCCTCTCGGCTCCTGTACAATGAAATATAATCCAAAATTTCATGAAAAAATAGCTGCATTATCAGGGTTTGCCGATCTGCATCCGCTACTTCCCCAGTTAAAACACGGTAGCTCCCTTACACAGGGTGCTTTGGAGGTAATTTATGAGACTGAACGTATACTAAGTGAAATGCTTGGATTTTCTAAGACTACGATGCAGCCTCTTGCCGGAGCTCATGGTGAACTTACAGGCGTAATGATGATAGCGGCATACCACAGGGCCAGAAACGATAAGATAAGAAAAATTATGCTGATTCCTGACGCGGCCCACGGCACAAATCCTGCTAGTGCTGCAGTGGCTGGATTTACGACTAAGGAAATTCCTACTGATAGTCATGGAAACGTAGATATGGATGCTTTGAAAGAAGCTTTAGGACCTGAAGTCGCAGGTTTAATGCTTACAGCTCCAAGCACACTTGGTTTTTTTGATAAAAATGTCAAGGAAATTTGTCGTCTAGTTCATGAAGTTGGTGCATTAGCTTATTGCGATGGTGCTAATTTAAATGCTATTATGGGAAGACTACGTCCGGGCGATTTGGGTTTTGATGTTATGCATGTAAATCTGCATAAGACATTTGCCACTCCTCATGGAGGTGGAGGTCCCGGATCAGGGCCGGTAGGTGTTGCTGAAAAACTCGTCCCTTATTTGCCGATTTCTCGTGTATGCAAACACCCCGATGGTGTTTATGGACTCGAATACGATTTTCCTGAAAGCGTTGGCTATATTGCGCCGTTTTATGGTAACTTTGGTGTAATATTAAAGGCTTACGCCTATCTGCTTACAGTAGGTAAAGAAGGGCTATTGAGAATATCTCAAAATGCGGTATTGAATGCTAATTACCTTCGGGTAAAACTTGCTCCACACTATAAGCAGGCATTTAATCGCTACTGCATGCACGAATGTATTTTCTCTGCAGATCTGCAGTTAGAGAACGGAGTTCATGCAATAGATATCGCCAAAGGTTTGCTTGACAAAGGGTTCCATCCTCCAACTATGTATTTTCCATTAATAGTGCATGAGGCATTGATGATTGAGCCGACAGAAACTGAAAGCAAAGAAACTATTGATGCTTTTGCAAATGCGATGATTGAACTCGCTGAGGAAGCAAAGACCAATCCGGAAAATATTATAAAGTGTCCGGTAAAAACACCCGTTCAAAGGCTTGATGAAGCATTAGCTGCCAGAAAGCCGGTTTTATCTTACGAAGAAGAATAGTTTATTTAAATAATAAAAAGGATTGAGGTTTCTTTTATGTCTCCTCAATCCTTTTACTTTATAGGCATTCACAATCTATGTGCGGAATAAGTGGAATAATTAATTTAAACAATGCACCAGTTTCTGAAAAGATTCTGTCTGATATGAATTCCTCTCAAATTCATCGAGGCCCGAATGAAGGATATCTGAAGATTTTTGGAAACGTTGGTTTTGCACATAGACGCTTATCCATTATTGACCTTGACAATGGTAAACAGCCGATGTCGAATGAAGATGAAAACATCTGGCTGACTTTCAATGGTGAAATATATAACCACGTTGAACTTCGAAAAAGGTTGTTAAAACGAGGTCATATTTTCAAAACGAGCAGTGACTCGGAAGTTATTCTGCATCTTTATGAAGAATATGGCAGGAATTGCATCAAGGACCTTGAAGGTATGTTTGCTTTTGCTGTTTATGACAGAAACAAACAAATAATATTTATCGCTCGTGACCGGTTGGGCCAAAAACCGTTGCATTATTATAAAAACAACGACATTTTTATCTTTTCCAGTGAACTGCAGGCACTTATCAAGCATTCTAATGTAGACAGAACTGTAAATAAGCAGGCTGTTCATGATTATTTAACTCTGCAGTATATACCACAGCCTCATACAATTTATAAGAATGTATTTAAACTTCCTCCGGCTTCTTTTCTTGAACTTAATATTCAAAAAAAAGAATTTAAAATTTCAAAATACTGGCAATGTGACTACAAAAAAAAGAGTTCTCTTTCATACGATGACGCTAAGCATGAACTTCGTTTCTTGCTGGAAAAATCTGTTAATAAAAGATTAATGTCAGATGTTCCTCTTGGAGCATTTCTATCGGGAGGGGTCGATTCTACTATTATATCGGGTTTAATGTCAAAGCTTACAAAAGAACCGGTAAAAACATTTACTATTGGTTTTAATGAGGACAAATATGATGAACGTAAATATGCAAAAATAGCATCTGAAAGATTCAAAACAGATCACTATGAAAAAATCGTGGATCCGTCTGATTTTTCAATTGTTAAAAAACTTGTAAAGAATTATGGAGAACCATATTCAGACGCATCAATGTTGCCGACTTATCTGCTTAGTAAATTTGCGCGTGAAAAAGTTACAGTTGCTTTGAGCGGTGACGGAGCAGATGAGCTTTTTGCCGGCTATTATCGTTATATGGCGTATAAACATGCCGGACTAGGGGACATGATTCCAAAAGCAATAAGAAAATGTTTATATAAAACAACTGACTTTCTGCTCCCTCCCAAAACCGAAGAAAGAACAACGATAGGAAAAATTCGAAGGCTTGCAGAAGTTATTGCTTCCAGTAAAGACAAACGCTATTTAAGTATTATTGATAGATGTGGTGAATCTCTCAAAACATCTCTATATGGCAGTAAAATGAAAGATTTTACACCCAATCCTACGCAAAAATATATGCAGGCTCTTTATAGTTCAGCAACGGCTCTAAACAGTGTGGAAACAATAATGGAAGCAGATCTGCATTCATATCTCCCAGGCGACATTTTAACTAAAATAGATATTGCTTCAATGGCAAATTCTCTCGAATTGAGAAGCCCTTTTATGGATCATGAGGTTGTAAGTTTTGCTGCATCACTTCCTTTAAAATATAAACAGGGATTTAAATCCAGAAAGAAAATTCTACTGGATTCCTGCTCAGATATAATCCCTAAAGAACTTTTACATCGCCCTAAAATGGGATTTGGCGTTCCTATAGCGAGATGGTTACGTAACGAGTGGAAAGAAATATCAACAGATATACTTTTAAATGGTAAAAGCATCAAAGATGGCTTTTTTGACCAACAGTCTGTTTCGGATATTTTAATAAAACATCAAAGTATGCAGGCCGATAACAGCTATATAATCTGGGCTCTAATAATTTTCGAGCTTTGGTATGAAGATTTTTTTGAATAATAATAAAATTAATATTTAGTTTAAGTATACAGGAATTTGCTTTATAACTTACTCATAGCCAACAAAGTTTAACCGCGCGATAAAACAAAAAGACAGAAGCAAGTTTAACTTGTCTACACACAAAAATGTGTTATAATAATAATATACAACAATCTCATATTCCTTTATTAAAAGATAAAAACAAAAAAGTATACCTTGCATGACTGAACACAGACGGGAAATAACTATTGTTTTAGACAGATTAAGAAGTGCCCATAACACTGGGAATATATTTCGTCTGGCGGATGCAGTAGGTGCATGTGAAATAATCGCTTGCGGTTATACTCCGACCCCACCCCACGCAAAGCTCGCAAAAACGGCTATGGGAACGGATAAATATGTACCTTGCAGACATTTTAACACTTCCCTGGAGGCTGTCACTGCATTGAGAGAAGAAGGTGTAGAAATGATACTTGCGGTTGAGACTGTTGATCAAGCTGTTTCAGCCTGGAAGATGGATTATACATATCCTCTGGCTCTGGTTTTTGGCAATGAAGCACTAGGTATTTCCGAAGATACGATTAGGGCATGCGACGGTGCGGTAAACTTGCCTATGTTCGGCAATAAGGAATCAATTAACGTAGGAAACTGTGCAGCGGTTGTTCTCTATTCTGCCGTTGCATGTTATAAAAATAGTTAAAAAAGTCTTGGGCGCCTTGGTGTCTCTATGTGAGGAAAAATAAAAATACCTCCGGTATAATAAAGAATAAAATAAATATGCCTAGAATTAAGAAAAAAGAAAATCTGCTGCGAAATCCCTATTTTAGAATATGTCTAGTTATCAGTTCAATTTTACTGGTTATTGCAGTTTTTACATTTATCATTCTGCTAAGTTATAAAATCCTTTTTAGCAACAATCCACGTTTCAACCTAAAAAAAGTTTCTGTAAACAGTTCTGGTTATTGGAATGGTCGTTCAAGGGATATAATGAAGACTCTGAAGCTTAAAAGAGGAAAGACAAATATCTTTGCTGTAAGCCTTAAAGAACTTAGAAATACCTTAAAAGAAGGAGAAATGTATACCATAGAGAATGTTGAAATTTATAGAATGTTGCCGGATACACTTAAATTTAATATTTTTGAAAGAATTCCAAAAGCTATACTCTATAATAAAAAATCTAATCTGATTATTGACAGAAACGGGATTTTAATAAACAGAAAATATTGTATTAATATTAACAAAAATCTTCCGGTAATAACCGGTTTTGTTTTAAAAGAGCCTGATTTTAGTGCTAAATCATACAAAAACAATAAAATACCTTTCGGAGAAAAACTTTCACAATTATCACCTGCACTTGCTTTGATATCACTAGTTGACACAGACTATCCAGAATTTAACATAAAGTTAATTAATCTTTATGATCCAAATTCATTGATAGTATACATGGCAGGCCCTAAAAAAAGAAAAATAATTAAAGTTTTACTACCATTCAAGCATAGTGCTACTTCTTTATTAACCGTAGCTCAACTAACAAAAGAAACCAATAAGCTTAAAAAGAAATTGGAAGAACTCAGGGAGCTTTATAGCTATTTAAAAAATAGAAGAAAAGAAGTT
>CAZVCD010000111.1:0-8620 GCA_964625675.1 uncultured Victivallales bacterium
CATGAAAAATTTTTATCTATTCAAGACGTTTATAGAACTTATAAAATAGGCAAGACGAAAATAGATGTTCTAAGAGGGGTTGACCTAGAAATAAAAAAAGGTGAATGGCTTGCTTTACTTGGAGCATCTGGAAGTGGAAAAACAACTCTGCTTAATCTTATTGGATGCCTCGAAAAACCAGATAAAGGCTCAATAGAATACGATAATGTTCAATTAACTAAACTAGGCAGATCAGCAAGAACAAAGCTCCGTAAATCAAAATTCGGTTTTGTTTTTCAAACATATCATTTATTGCCTGAACTTACAGTTTTGGAAAATGTAAAACTTGCTGCAATGCTAAATGGAAAAAGCATTAAAACTGCAACTTCAGCAGCGAAAGAATTGCTTGTACAAGTCGGCTTAGAACATAGATTAAAGCACAAACCCGGAGAACTCTCGGGAGGAGAACAGCAACGTTCTGCAATAGCCAGGGCTTTAATTAACGAGCCTGAACTTATACTGGCCGATGAACCTACTGGTAATTTAGATTCAAAAACTGGTTTTGAAATACTTGAAATATTCAAAGAATTACATAATACTTATTCTAAAACAATTATTATGGTAACCCATAATCGCGAAATCGCGGAAATTGCCGATAGAACCGTCCTTATTGAGGATGGAATCATTCAGGAAATGGAAACTTGACAAGTTAAACTTGTTTGTGTTTTTTGTGTGTGAGTTAACATTGTTGGCTATGAACAATATTAAAAAGCAAATTTCTATACATTTAAAGGAAATAAAATGTTGTGTGAAATATGTAAACAAAACCTGGCAACTATTCATATTCAAGAATTAAACAAAAAAGGTAAGACTACCCTTCATATTTGTAAAGACTGTGCTACTAAAAAAGGTCTGAACACAATAGGACTGCAAGATATTAATGTTGCAGAAATCCTCTACAAACTCTCCGCTTCTACAAAAGGCTTGCTGCCTGTAACGGGCAAAAGCATAACACAACCTGAAATTTCTCTTAATAATAAAGTTATTACCAACATAATCTGCCCTAAGTGTAAATGGGAGATCAGAAAATTTCAAGAAACAGGAAGGCTTGGTTGTGAAAATTGTTATCAGGCATTTTCCGAAATTCTACATGAGGCATTAAGTAATATGCACAAAGGAACTATCCATACAGGGAAATGTCCGAATTTAAAAGAATCTGGAGCAGGTTTACTGCTGCTTGATATCTTGAACCTGCAAAAGCAGCTTGATGTGTATGTTATGCGCGAAGAATATGAAGAAGCAGCCAAGTTAAGAGATCAGATTAATAAACTTAAAAAAGAATCAAGCTCAGTTGTAAAATGAATAAAAAACCTATTGATAAATTACTGCTTCGTCCTGTCAGCTGGCTAGCAAATAACAGCCCCGCAGAAGATATTGCAATTAGTTCACGCATTAGACTTGCAAGGAATATTTCTGGTTTAACTTTCCCGGTTAATTCGCCTGAAACAGAACAAAATCAAATACTTTCAATGCTGTCTTCAACAATAAAAGAACATAACATATTAGACGGTTTAATGGAGTTTAGCATTCAGTCTCTTTCTGAACTTGATAGACTTTTTTTGTTGGAACGCCACCTGATAAGCCGAGATTTCTGCAAAGGAGGTAGTGGAAGCAGTTTAATTATTGATAAAGCCGGTTCCAGTAGTATCATGATCAACGAAGAAGATCATATACGTTTACAGGTAATACAGCCAGGTTTATCTCTGCGGAAAAGTTGGACAGTTATTGACGATATAGACAATAATTTAAGTAAACAAGTGTCTTTCGCATATAATAAAACACTCGGATACTTAACATCATGTCCAACAAATGTTGGAACCGGAATGCGTGCGTCAGTAATGCTTAATCTACCAGGCTTAACGCTTGCCGGCTATTTAAATGCAGTTGTTCAGGGTGTTAGCAAGCTCGGCTTGGCAGTGAGGGGGCTGTTCGGAGAAGGCTCCGAATGCATAGGCAACCTATATCAGGTCTCGAACCAGAGTACACTGGGAGAAACTGAGCTTCAGATAATACAACGCCTTGAAAACATAATACAGCAGATTATTAATCATGAAAAAAATGCTAGGCAAAAACTTCTAGAAACAAAACATAATTTTTTACAGGATTATATTGGAAGAGCATTTGGGATACTGCGTTATTCGTATATTTTGTCAAGCAAAGAAGCTTTAAACTCTCTTTCCACATTGCGAATGGGTGTAGATCTAAAAATGTTTACATCATTAGACATTAATACAATAAATGAACTTTTTATCTCGATACAGCCTGCCCACCTCCAAAAATATTCATTGAAAAAATTAACTTCAGCAGAAAGAGGCGTCCTGAGAGCCAAAATAGTTAGAGAAAAACTCCGGGAATCAAGTTAGGCTTGTTTTAATTTCATCTAATAATGGATACAATATATTATCTATTAGTAAGTCAAGTTAAACTTGCTTTTGTCTTTTTATTTTTCATGATTGTTACCCTTGCTGGCTATAAACATGTTAAAAAGTAAATTCCTGTACATTAAAAAAAGGATAGTTTTGTGGAACTTTATGTAGCTATTGCTTTGGCTTTTCTTGAAATTACTTTTATCACCGCTGGTCTTCTGCTGCTTCACGGTCTTAGAAATCAAATTGGAAAAACAGCCTTCTACCTTGCTCTTGGTGCTCTTTTTGTTTTTATACAAATGGTAAGTACCACTGAATTAAAGGTCGTTGTAGGTTATTCCGGTGCTAACTTTTTTATTGCAAACTCCATTTTATTTCTGCCTTTACTCGCCGCGGTTATGGTTGTATACATAACCGAGGGAACGATCATTACTCAACGACTTATTATAGGTGCAATTGCTGTATTTGCTTTTTACATCTATTTATCCTATGTAACTTCAATCCAGTGCGGATGGAATGGATTACATATTTCACAAGGACCAACGGCCAGTTCCCTACAATACTTGTTGGGCCGTAGTCTCGTTAATATGACAGGCCTTATTGTTGCAATAGTCCTGGATTTATTTCTAATTCCTATATTTTATCAGCGTTTACGCAACCTTGGAGCAAGAGTTTTCTTTGCAGTATTAGGTTCTTTAATGTTTACTCAGATTGTAGATTCTATTGTTTCCCTAACAATTTCTTACTGGAATGACCCTCAATGGTGGATACATATGAGTTCCTCTTACATTGCCAGAGCATTTGCTACAATATGGTTAAGTTTTCTGATAAGCCTATACCTTAACAGAGTAGAAAAAGATATATTTGGAAAGAGCAGGAAAACTCTTGATATTGTTTTTTCATTTCTTGGGACCTACAGAAAAGCCCAGATCCTTCAAAAAAACATTGTTGAATGGGAAGACAGATACCGCATGGTAATTGAAAATGTTAGTGATATGATTTTAATCCTTGGTAGAGATGGAAAGATTCTTGATGCGAACCCATCAACCTTAAAAACTCTATCGTGCAAATCCAAGGATCAATTAGTTAACAAGTCCTTTTTTGACATTGTTGAGACTTTTAAGGTACTGCCTTGTATGTGGGAAAAGTTGTGGCATGATGGTAAACAATCAAAAACTGGTTTACCGCCACCACTTTCCAATAAACAGATAACAATGAAAAAAAGGAAAAAGGAAAATATTGAATTAGATGCGTCATTTTCACAAATTCTTATAAGAAATAAACCCGTGCTTATTGTCGTTTGCCGTAATTTTACTGAGCGGAATTTATTAATAAAAGATAAAGTTGAACTTAAAGAACAGCTGTACCATGCACAGAGAGTTGAATCCCTTGGACGACTGGCAGGAGGAATTGCTCATGAATTCAATAACATTTTACACGCAATACAAGGGCATATTGATATCGTATTGCTATTTAGTAAAATTAAAGACGAATCAGCTAAAAAACATTTAAACAGTGTAATGAGCCTCGTAGAAAAGGCAAGCAATATAACTGCTCAATTATTAGGTTTTGCCAGAAAGAGTAAATTTCAAGAGCAGGTAATAGACCTAAGAGATGTCTTGCTAGGAACGAGGGAAATGTTTATTCCATTAGCACATAAACAGATAGAATTATCGATGGACATTCCACAATATAATTGTACTATAAAGGGTGATTTTCTTCAATTGCAGCAGGTTCTTCTAAACTTACTGATCAATGCCATGGATGCTATTGAAAACAATACCAACAAGCCGAAGAGAATCTCATTAGAGCTAAAAAAAGCATATAAATTTCCAGAGGATTGGAAACCACTAAAAGCGGATGCCGACCCAAATGATTATTATCAAATCATTGCTGAAGACAACGGCACAGGCATGGAAAAAGAAACAATGGCTCAAATATTCGAACCGTTTTTTACTACCAAAGAAGTAGGCAAAGGCACAGGTATGGGGTTGGCAATGGCTTATGGTGAAATAATAAATCATAAAGGCTTTATGCATGTAAAAAGCCAAAAAGACACTGGAACCGCATTTTTTATATACATCCCTATGTTTAAAGACTAGAATCAAATCTAAAATCCTATCTAAGTGGATATAGCATGAAGTTAAAAAATAAAAAAATATTGATTACAGGCGGAGCAATAAGGATTGGTAGAGAAATATGCCGGATATTTGCCGCCCATGGTTCTAAAATAATACTTCATTATAATTCTTCAGAATCTGCTGCAAAACAGTTGTTTAAAGAGTTAGGTGGAACAGATAAAGGACATAGTCTAACCAAAGGAGATTTAACTTGCCAATCATACATTAGCAACCTTATTTCTTCTCTTGGTCAAATAGACATACTTATTAATAATGCCTCTATTTTTGATAACAAACCACTTGATCTTGAAGATTTACAAACAGCCCGGCAACAATATGAAATCAATTTCTGGGCACCTTTAACCCTAATGCGACAATTCAAAAAACAATGTTTCGGAGATGGACTTATAATTAATATACTGGATCAAAGAATATATTCGCTAAATAGTAATACTGGATCATATTTACTATCAAAAAAATCTCTCGCGAATGCTACCCGGCTGGCTGCATTGCAGTGGGCTCCTGAAGTACGCGTAAATGGAATTGCTCCAGGAATTGTTATTCCTCCTGTACATCTTCCAAACTCAAAAATGCAAAAATCCATTGATTCAATCCCTATGAAAAAAACTACTCCAGTAAAAGAAATAGCGAATGCTTGCATTTTTCTTGCTGAAAATGACAGTATTACGGGAGAAATAATTACACTGGATGGTGGTCAGCACCTAGTATGAATTATTTTCGACAGTAGAAAAAACTCAAAAACGTTTAAGGCGAACATATTGACATAGTGCTATTTCAGTCCTCTAACTCTAGTTAAAGGCAGTTTTTTTGTAATGCTTGCGAGTTCTGTGTCAGAGTATGTAGTTAACTCCAAAAGCTTATCATCCAAGATATCAACTGGATTAAACTGTTGAAGTATCCATTCATTTACTGCAAGTTCATCGAGTTCTTTTCGCATAATTATCAAATCTTCAGGGGAAAGAATTGCTCGATGAACGGTTGTTCTTATATCGTATGGTATTTTGGAAGCAACTGTATAGGATATTGTCTTTTGGATCTTTTTGCAGGGATCAATGGAGTTTGCAGGAATGAACTCTGAGTATCTGCGCATAGGGCATTTATAATCAATACCAATGTAATCGATATATCCAGCTAAATGAAGCTTCTTTACCATATCAGGATTTGATCCGTTTGTATCAAGCTTGATAAGAAATCCCATTTCTTTTATTTTTTGTGCAAAAAGAAACAACTTTTTCCTTAAGGTCGGTTCCCCCCCAGTTATAACAACCGCATCTAGTTTTCCTTTCCTCTTATTTAGAAAAGCAAAAAATTGTTTTTCAGTAATTAACGGCTGACTTTCGGGATCTACTACTAAAAATGGATTATGGCAGTAAGGACATACAAAATTACAATTACCTACAAATATTATGCAGGCAAATTTTCCAGGATAATCTACTAATGTAAATTTATTAATTCCGCGAATGTTCATTAAAAAAGATTAGGTGTTAGGTGTTAGGTGTTAGGTGTTAGCATCTTAAATCTGAAAACTTTATCAGATTGAATAGATGCTGAATAAAAGGTTTCATGTTTTTAGGAGATAAAATTCGTTCCCCTCCTTGGAGGGGATTAAGGGGTGGGTATTTTATTATTCAAAAAAAACACCCCCCCCCGACTGGTTCAATTATGCTACGTTAGCTTTATCCGTAAGCTGTTGAACATTATAAGCTCTGCGATTCTTAAATTCTTCACGCTTCCCTTTGTTCCAGCTTCTTATTGGCCTCATATAACCGGTTACCCTTGAATAAATCTCACATTTACTGCTACATTTAGCCATCTTAGTTCCTCCTGTTTGTTTTTTGCTGCGATTTAATGATTGTATCTGATTTTAATTTTTGAAATTTATTCTATCCAATTACTTTTAACTGGCTATTTATATTTTCAGGAGAGTCATATGGACATTCATCATGTTCTCCCGCTATATACCCATGAACAGGACATATACTAAAGGTAGGACTTATTGTAAAATAAGGTATTTTATAAGTTTCAGCTACACGTTTTACAAGACTTGCGACTTGGTCTGGATCCTCTATTCTTTCTCCGATAAATCCATGAAAAACAGTTCCTCCGGTATAACGCTGCTGAAGAGGTTCCTGAAGATCCAAAGCTTCAAACATGTCATCAGTATAGCCAACCGGAAGCTGTGAAGAATTTGTATAATAGTAATTTGTATCACCCGCACATATTATTTCAGGATATCTTTTCTTATCGATTTTGGCCAGACGGTAACTTGTTCCTTCTGCCGGTGTTGCTTCGAGATTATAAATATGTCCGGTTTCCTCCTGGTAATCAGCAATTCTGGCTCTCATAAAATCAAGAACTTTAATTGAAAAGTCCATACCTTCTTGATCCACTATGCTACAGCCAAGAAAATTTAGGCATGTCTCATTTAGGCCAACTAAGCCAATTGTGTTAAAATGATTATCTAAGGTATCAAGATAAATTCTGGTATATGGAAGCAGGTCATTATCAAGATATCTTTGTACCGCTTTTCTTTTGATCTCCAATGATTCTTTTGCTATATCCATTTGGTTGCTTAACCTAGCAAAAAATTCTTTTTCGGTTGATGCCAGATAACCAATTCTCGGCATATTCATTGTTACTACACCAATAGATCCTGTTTGCTCACCTGAACCAAATAAACCGCCGGTTTTATTTTTTAATTCCCTAATATCCATCTGTAGACGACAGCACATACTGCGCACATCCCCAGGATTAAGATCACTTTTTATAAAGTTTTGAAAATATGGAAGTCCATATTTTCCAGCAACCTCGAATAGAAGACGGGCATTATCTGAACCCCAGTTAAAATCCTCCGTAATATTATAAGTAGGAATAGGAAAAGTAAAAACTCTGCCATCACGGTCACCATTGGACATAATCTCTAAAAATGCCCTATTGATCATATCCATTTCAGGTTGATAATCACCGTAGTATTTGCCATCCTGCACTACTCCACCAATTATTATAGGAGTCTCTCTAAGGTCTTCCGGTACAACCCAGTCAAATGTTAGATTTGTAAAAGGAGTCTGTCCCCATCTACTCGCAATATTAAGTCCAAAAACAAACTGTTGTACTGTTTGTTTGACTTTTTTATATTCCAGATTATCTTCCCGTATAAACGGCGCAAGAAGCGTATCAAATGAACTGAAAGCCTGAGCTCCCGCCCACTCTGTTTGAAGAGTACACATAAAATTGACTATTTGTCCAAGTGCTGTATCAAAATGTTTCGCAGGCGATGCGCTGGCTCTTCCCTCTCTTCCTCTAAAACCTTCAGAGAGAAGAAGTCTTAAGCTCCATCCAGCACAATATCCAACAATTCCACATGATAGATCATGAATATGTAGATCACCGTCTGTATGCGCTTTCATTATTTCTTTCGGATATATATTTTCCAAAGTATAATTAGCAATAACGGAACCGCTTATATGGTTTAAAAGGCTTGCGAAAGAATATCCTGCATTGGAGTTTTCGTTAACCCTCCAGTCATTCCTATCAAGATAAGAACCTACAAGGTCCTGAATGTCCATTAAAAGCTGACGGTTTTTACGGAGATTCTGATGCTGTGCACGATAAAGAATATAAGACTTTGCTGCTTCAGTTAAACTTCTGCGAATAAATGCTGCCTCTACAAGATCCTGGATCAACTCAATATCCGGTGTATCAATTTTATCTTTATACCCTTCCAGTGACGCTAAAACATCCTTGCATATCGTTTTTGCCAGTTTGTGATTTGCGGTTCCTACAGCACGCAATGCTTTGTCTGCAGCCAGCGTTATTCGTTCTGGTTCAAAATCCGCAATTCTTCCGTCTCTTTTTTTGATTTTTATGTACGGTAAACTAGACATAACAATGTAGCCCTTCTCGTAAAGATTTCGTCAGTTATATTTAAAGTTATATTTTTCTATATTTCAGAAGACTCAACAGTTAAGCAAATAACTGTCTATACATATATATAGTGTATAGCGAGAAACAAAACAACTATATATTGTATGAAATCTCAAATTTAGCTCAAAAATATTTATCATAAACAGGTTA
>CAZVCD010000112.1:0-8586 GCA_964625675.1 uncultured Victivallales bacterium
TGGTACTTGTACTTGGTACTCAAACAGGGTGTTTGGCAGCATTGGTCAGTCCTTTTAGCACAGGAATTGCCTCGCGTTTTATTGGAATTGGGGTAGGTGATGGAATGGGGTTAAGAATTATTCTTCTTATAACCGTTTTAGTAATTAACATAATGATCGTTTTACTATATGCTTCAAGAGTAAAGAAAAATCCTGCATGCTCTCTAATTGCAGCCGATAAAAGAGAAGAACTTGAAAAACACTATCTTCACGGGATAGTAGATGGAAAATTTCCAGAATTTAACGGCAAAAGAAAAATGGTAATAACACTTTTTCTGCTGACCTTTCTTATATATATTTATGGCATTCTGCCTTTTAAAAGCTTGGGAATTACTTTTATACCAACTCTTGGGTGGGGGTTTCTGGAAATGACTGCTCTTTTTGGGGTCTCGGGTATTATAATTGGGTTTCTTTATGGTATGAAAGAAAAAGAGATTGTAGATACTTTTATGGTCGGGGCTTGTGATCTATTGGGTGTTGCTATAATAATTGGGCTGGCAAGAGGTATTACAGTGATAATGGAGCATGGATTGATAATTGATACTGTCCTATACTGGTCTTCAATGGCAATCAAAGGTTTTTCATCTATCGTCTGTGTAAATATTATCTATTTGGTGCACATTGTTCTTTCATTTTTAATTCCTTCCACATCCGGGCTCGCTGCTATATCTATGCCTATTATGGGACCGTTGGCTACTTTTAAAGGTATACCTAAGGATTTGGTGGTTACCGCGTATATGGCGGCTTCCGGTATCGTGAATTTTATTACACCAACTTCCGCTATTGTTATGGGTGGGCTTGTGATTGCAAGATTTTCCTATGCCAAATATTTAAAATTTATTGTTCCAAGGCTTCTTTTAGTTTTATTGGCATCTATGATACTGCTTTCATTGGGATTGATATTCAGTTGATGGTTGATGGTTGATGGTTGATGGTTGATGGTTGATGGTTGATGGTTCGCCGTTGCCAAGACTTCCGCTTTCGTTAAAGCTTCCGCCGTCGCTCTTCGAGCTATGGCGGACAGGATGGCGGATAAAATGGCGGACAAGTAATTATTAATTGTTAATTGCTAACTGTTACCTTACCCACTCACTTAGTGGAGATAAAAAGCTACTCCATATTTTTCCATCGTCCCAGGTTGTTTCACCATCCTTATTAGATGGATTTATATGCAGTCTTAAAGCTATATGTATATTAAGCCATAGCCATTCATTTTCAGAATATTCTAAAATGCTTTTTACAAAATCATCTATAGTTTTGATATGGTGCATTTTTAAAATAAAAGCTTTTCTGTTGGATGAAGTCAAGGAAAAAATATTGTTATCAGGATTCCATGTGAATATATACTGATCCCACCCGATAGTTTTTTCTTGATACGGATCAAATGAAGTAGGTTCGGCGATGTAACCACCATCAATTATAAACTCAATTGGAAGAGGGGATGGGCAGGAGCTTTTCAGGCTATCAAAAAGCTGGTTATTTCTTAGTCCTTCTATGAAATTGAACCATCCCCAGTCCGGTGTCATAATAAAACTTTTAGCTTTCTTCGAAGAATAAACAACACCAAGTTTTTCATCAAGCCCTTTTTCTACATATAAACCTGCCAGTAATTCTGTATGTTTTTTATCTCCCCAGTTGAAGTAATACTTTCCATGTTTGAAGTGTGGTGTTTTGGTGTCTGGAACAAGCCACCAGGATGTAAGGTCGGGGTTGAATCTGTTCCATGGCCTTTTAGTCAGTTTTCCAAGTTTTTCCGTGGCAAAAGGTGATATTACATTACATAATCGTCGGGGTGTCTGATATGTACATTCAATATTCATTTTATTTATTTCTTATAATAATATAGGACGTTACTTTTTATAACCAAAGCGAAATGATTTTAACCTGATAATATGAACTCAATATTCATTTTAAAGAGGATATTGCAAATTGAATTTGCTTTAAAAGTTTTAAAAACCTCTTTTATCTTTCAGAATAACATAGTGTTTTTAAAATTTTACTTTATAATTATAGTTGGGTTTTGTAGAATGAAACTAAAATGAAAGGGTAGACAAAATGAAAAAAGGAATCTTTTTATCTCTTAAACTGCTGTTTGTTGTATTATTAACTTCGGCTATAACTAGTCTTTCCTATGCAGATGCAGTTCCTTCATCCATGACAAATGATAATTATAAATATGCTGTAAGTGACGCTAAAAATCCAGAACCTCATGAGATTTATAATAATTTGATAGCTATCAAAAAAGATAATAATTACATTGCCAAGAGAGTTAATAAAGATGGAAAGTTTCAGGTAAAAGTTATTTCTATCATTGATGAAGCTTCCTATAATGATCACTATAAGAACTATGAAAAAGATTTTAAGCACTATCCACTTTACCCGGATTTATGGGTGAGTATAGAACCGGAACTGATAGATAAAATTAAAAATAATAAACAGCGTTTTGATGGTGACGATAAAGAAAACAATATGAGTATAAGAGAAATTTATGGGTTTCCACCCCAGAAAAAAGTAGAGTATGTTGTCATATTTTGGGCTGATGCTGATAAGATGTTCAGGCCTTCTCCTGACCAGGAAATAGATGATGAATCAGCTGAAATAAATTTTCCTAATGATGTTACGCCTGAGCATAGGATGTTTATAGATAATACTCGCAGTAGTCAGTATTTTTCCGGAAAAAATGTTGTGTTGAAAAATGGTGAATTTGAGAAAGAAATATGGAAGGAAGCTTATCCATGGACACAGCTGGGTTATTCTTATGACTGGGGTAATAATTGTAGAAATATCTATAATTATGGTTTATCAGAGTTTATAGTCAAAGGCAATAGAAACAGAAAAGGTAATCATGACATTGAAATAGTAGAAGTTGTTACATTGAAAGACTATATAAATAGAGCAAAAAAAAATAGTAAAATATAAAAATTATAATATATAGGATTTTTTCTATGAAAAACTTATTGTGGATAGTGATTTTAATTTTAACGACTTCTAGTATTACAAATATTTATGCGGATACTGATTTTACAGGTAAAATTACACCTATCCCTGAAAAAATAAAAAAAGAGATGATTGGAACGACTTGGAAAAAGGGGTGTCCTGTAGAATTGGATCAGCTTGCATACCTTAGAATGTCATACTGGGGATTTGACAATAAACCACATGTAGGTGAATTAATAATCAATAAGGCAATTGCAAAAGACACAGTTGCTGTATTTAAGGAACTCTTTGAAATCCGTTTTCCTATCGAAAGCATGAAGCTTCGTAGTTATTATTACAAAAAACCAAATGATCCTTCTAAAAAAAATAATACTTCTGCATTTTCTTTTAGTAAAGATACGCAGTCGCCCGATAAGCTCTCTCTGCATAGCTATGGTATAGCAATTGACTTCAATCCATTTTATAATCCAGCTCCTGTCGCTAATGGGAAAGTAGAACCGGAAGGAGCAGATAAATACCTGAATAGAAAATTAAAACATAAGGGGATGATTTATCAAGGGGATAAAGTTTTTCAAATAATGACAAAAAATGGTTGGGCCTGGGGTGGTTATTTTAAACAGGGAGTTGATCCAATGCATTTTGAGAAAATTATAAACAAACAGTATATCATTAAATCGCTAGGATATTATCCCAATACCTGGGGCTTACACGACTCGCTATGATAATTGTTAATTGTTTTATCGACAGTTGTAGTCTTATCAGACTTCAGTCTTCGCTCTAATCAAGCAATGTCGAGATAAAATTCCTTTGCAGGCGGAAAACCCGAAAAACACTGAAAAAATCTTTGTGTTATTAATATTTTTTTATTTCCTCACACGGAGGCGCTAAGACCCCAAGATTTTTTTTGTGCTTCTGCGTCTTTGTGTTATAAATATATTAATTGTTAATTGAAATAAGGTGTAGACACAAAAAATGCGCTAATCGAAAAGTGTAATATTTTTTATTCCTTGCGGAAAACATCCTTTTCAGGATGATGCACTTTTCAGTGCTGCAAAATATCCAACCCAAGGTATAGCTGCTTCTCTCTCTATGGAGTTGCCCCCATATACTTAGATTCAACTTCGAAACACCATTTCCTTTGAAGTTATCTCCAGCTGAGTTTCTGATACTGGTATAATTGCTTATTCCAGCCCGTTCTCTTATGGTTATGCATCCTTTTTAAAGCTTCCTTTCAGCTTACGCTTATAGTAAAGCTTTATCACATGATTTCTCATGTAGAGGTTTATCCATTTATGGTTGCCCATTTCTTTCAAAACCTTGAGACTTATATGCTAATTTCTCAGCTTTCCCATCTCTTCCTCTCCTCGGTTTCCCGTTTTGAGGCACTGCACTCATTTCGAACTCATCCTCAGAACCTGAATTCCAGATTTGCATCCAGTTTTCCGTTCCGGAACCCTTCACAATTTCTCATGTCGGGGAATCGTCACTTACGTGTCGATTCACTAAAACTCGACCTACTCGCTTGCGCTTATAAATACTGTTTAGCTCTACATGGTTGCCCATGTCAGGGACTCCTTTTCTTTCGATCAGGAATCTTCCAGGATCTTCTTCATGATTACTCATGAGCTTCCCGATTAACGCAATAATGAATTTAATGTTAAATGAAAAAATAGCAAGCGTTTTTTTTGTCTTTTTTTTATCTTTTTTTCTTTAATATATTTCAGGATTTACGGAAGATGTTGAATAACATATACTTTGCGCATATATTATTATATGCAATAAAATTTGTAACTTCTATTTTTTATATTTGCTATAATCTGTTATATTTGTTTTGGGTTATTCTTTGTTAAAAAGAACATCAATTTCTGAATACAAAGTTTACAGCCACGATGTCGACAACGATAAGAATAACGTTTGTAGTATGGATCACGATAAAAATTAAAGACAAATAACTGAATTTAATGAGATAGACCGTAAAAGCTGGGGCAGGGGTGCTATTATGCAGAACTTAAAATCGACACAGATAAATCCGTTTCAAAGAAGCGGAAAACTGAAAAAAAAGAATTATTATGACAAAGATGGAAAAATCTTTACTAAACATAGTTTTCCAGATGGACAGAAAACTGTTCCTGTCTTTAAAGAAGATGGGGAACAATGGAGTAAAAATGATAGACCAGCTGATTTTGAAGTTAGCGGTTTTGAGCAGGAGCAGGTGTTAGAAAAGATTACTACATTGAATTTGAAAAAACTTTTAGTGGTATGTGCTATTTTAAAAGTTTCAAAATGGGGCAAAACAAAAGACGGCAAGAAAACTTTTAAGTGTAATAACGATCAGCTTATTTCGAGGCTGAAAAAAGCTTATGTACGTGAAAAATCTTCGTTTAAAAAAATGAAGTTTGAAGAAATAGTTATGGGTGGCAAGAAAACGAGTTAAGTTTGGTTTATTATTTTTGTATTATCAGTCTATTTTGATATAAGAGATAAGTTTATCCTTAACTGAACATAAGGTAGGGCGGTTTATCCCTAAACCGCCGTTTAAATCAGTTGGTTTTTACCTCAATGCAAGTGAAAAAACTGACTGCTCGGAGAGCTGTCCTTACCTTCCAAATATAAGGTAACCCATTAAACTATACTCTGCGTAATGAAATTAATCCGTTGTAATTTCAAGTACTTTATGTCCTACAAATATATTCGAACCTGTATAATGAGTAACATCTGTTACTGTACCATCAAACGGTGCATAATAACTGGATCGTTTATTTATTATTAGGTCAGTTCCCTTTAAATCCTGAATAGCATCTTTTAACATGTATTCAATTGTTTGAAAGTCTTTTAAAGATGAAGTATTTTGGTTATATAAACCTTTTGTTCTTTCATACTTAGCTTTATAATATGTTACTTGGGCTTCCTGCTGAGCTTTTGTTATTTCACTGTAGGCTGTGCTTATTTTAAAAAGTGGTTGGCCTTTTTTTACTTTTTCTCCTGATGCAACCTTTAATTCAAGAATACCATCTACCATAGGATACACCTGAGCTATAGCCGGGCCAATTTTAACATTCCCTTTATTATAGTCTTCCAGTTTTGTAACTTCCATTACAGCATTTTTATTGTCACAGTTACCTGAATCGCTGGGAGCAGCTGATCCATTGTAGCAGTAAATATTTGTAACAACACCGTCAAACGGAGCATAGTACTTAGACCATTTATCTAATAGCAGTTTTTCTATCTTCAGACTTCCAAGAGCTTTTTGAAGATTATATTTTGCCTCCTGGACATCTTCTATGGATTGTGAATGGGTTACGCTTAGTTTTTTAATCCTCTCGTATTGTTTTTGGTAAAACCACACTTCATTTTCACATTTTGCCTCTACTATTTGCGTATAATCAGTTGATATCTGAAATAGAAGCTGGCCTTTTTTTACATGTTGTCCAAGGGATACTTTTAGTTCAATAATACCTTCCAAATACGAAGCAATTTTTGCAACAGCTGGTTTGTTTGCTGCGGGATTGTCTACAGCGGCGCTAGACTCCTTCTTGCAGGCTACAAAGCTCGTAGTAATAGTGCACACTAGAATAATAAGAATTAATTTTTTCATGAAGTCCCTTTCTATATTTCGTTTTGTTGTTTTTCTGTTCTGTTGAAAAAGGAGCATATGGCAGGAAATAAAAAACGCTATTTCCAGACAGTATGAACCTGTCGAAGATAGCGTTTTTAATCTTCAGTGTTTTTTCGTTTTTCTCTTTACCACGAGAGAATTCAGTGGATAATAAGCAGGTCTTCTGGCTCTCGAATCATCTTACCGGCAAGCCTTCCCGTTTTTTTTAAACAGTGGCATACTTTGCTTTCATCATCGATTACAGCGGCGGGCCCGCAACGGATTTAAACCGTTTTCCCTTTAAAGTGAAATTCACACTTATTTCCATTTTTTTAAAATATGCTCTAATTGTTATTATTTCAATATTTTTTTTATTAATCAGGGATATTTTAGTTTATATAAACTATATATTTTCAAGAGAGTTGTCTTAATATGAACGAATACGGGATTTTAGATTTTAGAATTAACCCCTAACTCTTAACCCTTAAAACCTTGAGTGCTTTCAGCACGTACACAAATTATGTTTACTCAAAGAATTCCATTGCTAAAAGATTGTCATAACCATCCGCTATTTTATACTAGTTTGCATAATAGATCTATTGATATAAGATACATCAAAGATAAAAATATAGCTTTAAATTTATTCAAGGATTTAAATCCTAATAAAATATCCATAATATTAGGTTGGCTTAATAATTATTATACATTCTCAAATAATGAATTGGACCGCTATGGACCATTGATTATCTTTAATTCTTCAATGCATTCTTTTATTTTAAACACTCCTGCCAAAGAAATTTTAAAAACGAAATATCCGGTATTGATCGATAATTGTAACAATGAAATATGGGTAGAAAAAAACTTAACAATGGTTTTAGATTTTGTTGTAGCTATATCATCCCCTGATATAAATGCATTAAAATTTTTTTATGACTATTTGTTGGGTTTGGGTATTTACTATGCAGAAGAAATGACTTTGCATAATGAGCAGGAAATAACTTTATTTGAAGAAGCTGATCTCTCTCATAGGACTAGATTTTGGACAAGCCCGGCCTCATACGAAAAATTTAATCCTGAAATAAAAGAAAAGACACATGGTGTCAAATTATTTATAGATGGAGCCATGGGTGCTAGAACAGCAAAGTTAAAATATGGATATCGTGATAATCGGACAGGTATATTAAATTATACAAAAAGAGAGTTATATGAAGTATTAAGTAAAATTCAAGGTTTTAATAAACCTATATCGCTTCATGCGATTGGTGATGAAGCAATTGATTTAGCCGTAAATACAGTAAGTAGCATGAATGCTTTTCCTGATGTAAGAATAGAGCACGCATTGTTAATCTCTAAAGATACCGCAAAAAGAGCAAAGGACCATGGTATCAAGCTTTGTATGCAGCCTAATTTTAGTATTGAAACCAAAAACTATGCTGACAGATTAAATTCAAAATATTGTGAAAGCATAAATCCTTTTAGAATGCTAATAGACGAAATTGGTTATAGGGCAGGGGATGATTTAATTTTTGGTTCTGATGGAATGCCTCATGGTGTTAAAAATGCTTTAGAAATGTCATTATATCCTCCGCTGGATAAACAAAGATTAAAAATAGAAGAAGTAATTGACGGGTATTGCATGGAGGGTTTTAGTCATGGAAGTATAGATGTAAAAGTAGATAAACAATCAAAAAAAATTGAATGTGAAATAAATATCTCACAAAGGGCACTCTAAAAACAGTATGTTGTTTTTTGTAAAACAAAACAATGTGCTTTTGGAATGAATACCCAATAATTAACAAGTAATTTCCAATATCCAAGTTAAATTTTCAATGGTAATTGGACATTCCTTGTTGGATATTGATTATTTAATTTTTAAAGATTTATCGAATGAACCGTAATTTGATATGCTGATTGTAAAGGGAGAAAGTATGTTGTAAAGGGTTATTTCTTGTATAAGTTTTTTCTTTTTTTCTGACTTCATTGAAAATTTTTGTTTCTTGAACAACAATGCCTGA
>CAZVCD010000113.1:0-8450 GCA_964625675.1 uncultured Victivallales bacterium
GGATTTGACATATGATTCACCGGTGGTATTTTAGACTTCTTTTGTCCTTCGCTTTATGAGCTTCCGCTATCACTCTATAAGCTATGACTGATAAAATGGTGGATAAATACGGGATTTTCACATCAATTATTTTTATTATTTATCAAAAATCACTTCGCTTTGGGTATAACTGTTATTTATATTACATAGGATCAGAATTTAAATTCATAATTTTGGGAAATAATGAAAGAAACTCAACCAGAAAAAAAACAGCATAAATTTGGTACCTTTGCCGGTGTTTTCATTCCGTCAATTTTGACGATATTCGGGCCAATTATGTTTCTGCGTTTTGGCTATGTAATTGGGAATGTAGGTACCATAGAAACATTTGCCATACTGATAATAGCTCAAATCATTACATTATCTACTGCTTTTTCTCTTGCGGCAATTTCTACAAATACACCTGTGCTGGAGGGTGGAGCTTACTATTTAATATCAAGATCTCTTGGAGCAGGTTTTGGGGGTGCTATTGGCTTAACTCTATTTCTGGCGCAATCTCTGTCAGTTCCATTTTACATAATAGGTTTTACGGAAGCTTTAATAGGAACTTTTCCATCGCTCTATTCTCTTTACTTATATATAGCACTATTTACAGGTGTAGTAATCTTTATTCTTGCATGGAGCGGTGCAAGCTGGGCAATTAAGGCTCAGGTATTTATATTTATAATTGTTATTTTGGCTATAGTTGCTTTTCTTTGGGGAGCAAGCCTTAACATGAGTTTTGAAACGTTTAATCAGAATCGTTCAGCCCTTAAAAGCGTTAAATTTTTTACTATGTTTGCAATATTTTTCCCTGCAGTAACAGGAATAATGGCAGGGGTGAACATGTCGGGAGATTTAAAAAATCCCGGGAACTCTTTAGCAAAAGGGACTTTTTACGCTATTGGGTTTGCTACCGTTATATATGCAATTGAAATATTAGTTTCAGGCAGTGCTTTCTCAAGAGAGACCCTTATCAATTATCCATATATTTCTCTAGTAAAAAATGCAATTTTTGGGCTTGGGTTTCTAGTCATAGCCGGAGTGTTTGCTGCTACAATATCCAGTGCAATTGGTTCAATGTTAGGAGCACCAAGAATATTGAGAGCTTTGTCAAGAGATGCAATTCTTCCCGGTTTAAAGGTTTTTACAAAAGAAAAAAACATAAAAAACGAACCTCGAAAATCGCTTATAGTTACATTAATAATAACATTAGCTGTATTAACCTGGGCAGGTTTAGCCTCTAGGACCAAGGGGGCTGGTGATCCTTTAAATACAATAGCAGAAGTTGTTTCTATGTTTTTTCTTTATACATACAGTATGATTAATTTAGCGGCTTTTGTGGAGTCGTTTGGGGCAAACCCTTCTTTTCGCCCTCGATTTAAATATTTTCATTGGTCGATAGCCTTATTTGGAGCAATTGCCAGTATAGGCGTTTCATTTTTAGTCAGCTCTTTTTCTTCAATTATAGCTCTACTATTTCTTTCAGTGCTCTATTTTATAGCAAGGAAAAGAGCGATGCTACAGAACTTTGGCGATGCTAGAAGAGGTTTTATCTTTTCTCGAATAAGGAATAACTTGATTAGACTCTCAGATATGCCTCGTAGCCCGAAAAACTGGCGTCCTACTATAGCTTTATTAGCAGGGAATATTTATACAAGCGAAGAAGGCTTTTCAATGTTAAAATACGCTATCAAATTTGAAGGAGGAAAAGGGTTATTATCTTTTGTGGAAATTATTACTGGAGATTTTAATAAAATAAAAGAACTCAGTCTTAATGAAAAACTTAGGCTTAAATCTTTTATCAAAGAAAACAGATTACCATCAGTTTTTCCTGAAGTAATTGTATCAGAAAATTTTGATAATGGCCTTTCGATATTTCTTCAAACACATTCAATCGGGCCAATCAGACCTAATATTATAATGATGGGATGCCCTAAAGAACCGTCAAGAAGAGGACCATTTAGTAACCATTTGCAGATGATATCTAGTCTTGGCAGAAGCATTATTTTATGTTATGAATCAGGAGAAAACACTAGAAACCCTGATCGTCCTGAAGGAAAATTTATTGATGTGTGGTGGAGAGGTTTAAAAAATGGATCACTAATGCTCATTCTAGCCTATACATTGCAAAGAAATCCACTTTGGAAAGATATGACTATAAGAATTATAAGAGTTGTAGATAAAGAACCGAATATTGTGCCTGCTAAAAAGGCTTTGGAGGAAATACTAAATGCATCCAGGATTGATGCAAAACCTGTTGTCATTGTTTCTAAAGACTTTAATGAAAGTTTCAGCAGTATTTCATCAAAGTCAGCAGCAATATTTTTAGGCACAGTAATTCCTGATTTGGATACAGCTGATCAGTTTTATGATAGGATTGAATGTTTGTTAAAAGATATGCCTCCTGCTTTCTTAGTTTATTCATCAGGGGATGCAGACCTGCTTGCATAAGGAGTTGATCTCATTTATTATTAGAATTTGATTTATGCTTGTAGGTGCTTTAAACCGTCTATATGCGTTTAAGTCGTAATCATTTAGTTTTGGATAAATATATAAGAAAGAAAAGGACTTTGTTTATGAAGAAAATATTTAAGCTGTTATCTATTATCATTATTTGTTTAATAATACTTTGCCTTTGTGTTTATTTTATTGTGACAAGTTCCTTTTTTATTAAAAATATTGCCTTTCCTGTAACGGGATATTTTATGAATGCAGAGATAAAAGTTGAAAAGGTTGTCTTCTCTCCTTTTGCCGGGGATTGTGAAATAAAAAACCTGGAAGTAAAATCTGCAGATGGTTATTCATTAAAGTTAGGAGAGTACAATAGCAATATAAACTTATTCAGTCTGTTCAAAGGAATAATAAAAATTAATCAACTAAAGCTTAAAAATACAGATATTGCCATTGTTCAAGAAGTTTCTTTTGAGAAAAAAAATAAAGAACAAGGGGACAAGCAAACAACACACACTGAAGCTTCAAATAAAGATATAACAGATTTTATTGTACTTGATATCAATAATATAAAAATTGATAATCTAAATATTAAATATACAGTTAAACGTACTGCAACAAAAGAGTCTTCTGTAATGGAACTGTCAAAATTTAATGTTACAGTTCCACGTCTAAAAACTGGCACGGACGGTACTATTGATTATAAAGGTTTGCTTCAGGTTGGTCCGGAAAATGGTGAAAATAATCTAACAGGAGAACTGACAGGAAAAATTTATACTAAGCTAAGCAATTATTCTCTTCCAACATTAGTAAAGCTTACATCAACGGCAAAATTTGGAGATGAAGTTACTCCTATAGAAATAGTTTTTGAATCAAGCAGGAACAGACAGTTACAAACTTTCCCCTTTAAATTAAAAACAAAAATCACAGACTTCCCTCTTTTGCCGCTCTTTAAAGCATTTTTAGAAGGCGGCTATAGTGATTCTTCAGGAAAACTCAATTACTTATATCTTGATATAAGTGGAAGCGATTTAATTGATCCTGATATATATACAGACATTAATGGTTCATTTAAAACTGATATTGTTGAGCTATATATTCCTTATAATCTTACAGAATACAAGCCAGTTCAAATAATATTTCTACCTATTAAAATCCTATCTGACATAACAAAATATACAAAATCAAACGTTGTTATTCCTTCACAACTTCAAGATGTCTTTAAAAGTGCTAATGATATAACAAAAGGTGTTAATAATATGCATTTTAAACATGTTGACATTGATATTTCTTTGAATAAAGGGAAAATCCAGTTTGAAAAACTAGAAATGAAAGGTGGAAAACTAAAGGCCATCCGAAGTATTTCAATTAAAGGATTTGTGGATTTAAATGATCAGATGAGTATTAGAACAAGGACTAGCTTTGCCGGTGTCGTTATTCCATTAGAAATAAAGGGAACTATTGATAACCCAACCCCAGACTTAACTAAGCTTTTGTCTGGATTGGTATTAGGCACGGCTGAAAACCTGTTGGAAACCGGTTTTGATGTTGGAAAAGGTCTCACAAAAGATGGAATTAATGTTGGGAAAAAGCTGGGTTCTATTTTAGGAAGATCGACAAAAGATACTACAAAATAGAAATCTGAAAGAACTATGTGACATAAAAAAGGAAATACTAAAAAAAGAATTGATCAACGAATTAACTATTTAATCAATAACTATATCTTATTAAATTTATTAAGGGCTGAGCTGCTAATGAAAAAACAAAGAACTGTATTACTACTGGTTATATTTCAACTGTCTATGGGAGTGAGTTATGCAATGGCAGAACAAACTTTACAAACACAGCAAGTTGCAAATATTGCTTCACCCTACAAAGGTGTGATTGAATTGAATGTCAAACTGGGACAGCAGGTAAAAAAAGGACAACTTTTATTTGAATTGAATCAGGATATTCTGAAAGCACAGAAAAAATATTATAAAAGCAGCTTAACACTTTATAAAGATATACTTGCAGGGGCTAAGAAGCTTGTTAAAACACATGCGATTCCGCTGGATCTTTTCCAACAGTCAGTGCGTGATTCTTTAATGTCCAAAAGTTCATATAAATTAATTTTGAATACTATTAGAACGTCTAAATATTACGCTCCATTTGACGGGACCGTAACAAAGATTGTAAGATATGATGGTTCAGGTCTTGGAGATAATGATGATGAGATTGAGGTCTCGAAAGGTTTTGTTAAAGTTGATACTGCAAACCGAGTGGCAATGGTGTGTAATCGTTGGTCAGGAATTGTCGATCTTAAAGTTGGGCTTAGCCAGAAAGTTAAAAAAGGGCAACCGCTTTTCTCAATAGATAAAAAAGAATTCGAGATACAGAAGGAAAAACACGAAAGCTTTTTAAAATATAGTAAATTACTATATGATAGGAGATTAATGCTAAGCAAAACTAAATCAGTGTCATTATATAAAATGGGGCTGGCAGAAAATAAATATGAAGAAGCTGTTATGAATGTAAAAATTGATGAAATCAAAATTAGGCAATGTACATTTTACGCTCCATTTGACGGAACTGTAACAAAAGTCTATCGCTACTCCGGATCTGGTAATGGAAAAGGCAAACCTGTAGTAGATATAACAGCGCTAAACTGAATTATTCATTCTGAATGAAATAGTTCAGTTTAGGGCGATTGTTAGTAGAGCTTTAGATTATAAAAAATAATCATTATTTTTTGCTATATAACATGCACCGAGTAAACCGGCATTATTCTCAAGTTCTGCTTTCGCTATTTTAACCACTTTATATACAGGTAAAACATTATCTTGGAAGATTTTATTCAGCTTATTGAAGAAAAAATTACCCTGTGCTGAAATACCACCACCAATAATTACTGCTTCTGGATCCAGAATATCAACAACATTTATAGTGCCGGTTATTAAATTTTCCAAAAATTCACTATATGCTTTTATTGCATTTGGTTCATTATTTTTAACAAGTTCCATTAATTCAATGCCAGTGGTCCTGTTCCCAGATATTCTCTTGTAATTCTCCAAAAAACCACGCGTAGAAGCACATTTATCAATTGCAGCCTGAAGTCCGAGCCCCTTACCAATAGACGATATTCTTATATCACCCATTTCTGCTGCATAGCCGTGAGAGCCCACATATAACTTTCTGTTCAATATAATGGCTCCACCGATCCCTGTTCCTATGGTAATACAG
This sequence comes from uncultured Victivallales bacterium, assembly GCA_964625675.1. GTDB lineage: Bacteria > Verrucomicrobiota > Lentisphaeria > Victivallales > GWF2-38-69. The sequence continues at coordinate 5,695 of CAZVCD010000113.1, forward strand.
ACAAAACTTGAATAATTTCTTCCAGCGCCCATCCACATTTCACCAAGGGCTGCAGCATTAGCATCATTTTCCACATGAGCTTTAATGCCAGTTCCTTTTTTGACCAGTTCTGCTATTTTACAGCCGCTGTATTCTGGAAGATTAAGATTAAATGTAACAATACCTTTAATGTTATCTACATAACCAGCTGTACTTATACCGATTGATTCAACTTCAAAATTCTTTTTTAATTCATTTGAATATTCAATAAGTTTTTCAGGGACTGTTACTTTACAGTTTTTAGTAGGTGTTGGAAAATTACCCTGTTTTAAAATTACCCCCTCAGTGTTAACTATTCCATATTTAATTGAAGTTCCTCCAATATCAAAACAGCATATACTCATCGTTTATCTCCTTCCCCAAAAATTATTAAAAAAATAAGGCATTAATTAATGCCTTACTCTCTTATATAAATTATGCAATTATTCGAATTTTTTTACCCAGTATTCTTCAACTTCTTCGACTGTTTTTCCTTTTGTTTCAGGGAGGAAAAATGCCGCAACAATAAAGTAAACTACACTGAAACCTGCGAGCATAAAGAATAGGCCACTAAAACCGATGCTCTCTTTGATTACAAGGAACAGGGTTGCAAGAATTGAGGAAAGCATTGAATTACCAAAGAGGCAGATAGCCAGACCTTTTGAACGAATTGCCTGAGGTAGAAGTTCACTCATTGCGAGCCAAACAACAACACCGCAACCAATTGCAAAACTGATAATAAATCCAAACATACCAATTGATAATAAAACAACTTTAAAGTTTGAAACATTCATTAGTGAAGATATGCCAAGAAGGCAGAGACAAATAACAACACCTGCTGTACTGAAAACAAGGAGAGGTTTTCTGCCGAGCTTATCAATAAGCGATATAGCAATAATTGTAACGACAAAATTTATGAAAGTTACACCAGTTCCAAGGAGAACAGAGAGAACAGGCGAATGAACTCCTGATTGCTCAAAAATTGTAGGTGCATACTGTAAAACACAGTTAATTCCAGTTGTCTGATTTAGGTTTGCTATTAGAAATGCTATAATAAAAGGTACTATGTATGCCTTTCTGAAAATCGTGGTATTTCCTCCGGCATCAGCTTTTGCTTGTTTCTCTGTTTCTAAGGCCTGCATTTCATTAATTAGTTCTTCAACTTCATCCTCAGAATTGAACTTAAGAAGAGATTTTTTAGCATCATTAATTCTTTTTTTCATGAAAAGCCATCTTGGGCTTTCTGGAAGGAAAATTGTTCCAATAAAAAATATAAACCCAGGGACAGCTAAAACTCCAAACATAGCTCTCCAATTACCTGTGCTTTGAAATGCTAGATCAATTAAATAGGCTAGACATATGCCACCCGTAAGAAATAATTGAAAACATGCAACTGCTCTACCCCTTATATGAGATGGTGCAGTTTCTGAAATATATAAAGGAATAAGAATTGCTGATACACCAACACCTATACCCATTATAAGTCTAGCTATTAGTAATGAATGATAGTCATTAGCGACTACTGAAAGATAAACCCCAATTAAGAAAATAATTGCAGAAAGCACAATCATTTTTTTTCTTCCAAACCAATCGGCAAGTGCCCCGGCAACAAGAATGGCGATTGCACCACCATATAGTACAGCTCCTACGATCCATCCTTGTTGAGCAGCTGATAATTGCATCTCTTTCTGGATAAAACCAAGTGCACCTCCAATTGCTCCAATGTCAAGCCCATAAAGTGCGCCGGCAAGAGCTGATGCGATAATAACAAAAACTGTTGCTCCGTTAATAGTCGGTTTTGGTGTTACAATACTCATACTTTACCTCTTTAATTTTATATTTTCCCTTTTATATTTTTAATATTTCATTATTATAGTGGATTTCGACTAATATTGCTATATGTAAGTTGAAATAATCAAACAACACTAAAGCTAGTTTTTATTTTAGGTACATAGCATCATTATGCATCTATTTAATTAGTTCTCCCACTAATTTTCCTATTTCATACGAAAATAGCAGGAAAATTCCTATACAAAAGATCATTATATTAATAAGAGTTCTATACTTTTTTAAATTTGGCTTGAGATAGAAAATGAGGACTGGTAAGATATATAGAAAAATAGCAACAAGTGGGGCTACCAAAGCACTGAACATCGTTATTACTGATAAATTAGTTATCGTAAGGCCCCACAAAAAAAACAGTATAACAATAAGAACATAATTATCTATTTGCTTCTTATTAATTTTCTTTTTAAATAAACTTCGACTTATTGTTAGAACAATATGGTGAGCACTTTCTCTTACAGCAAAAAAAACACCAATAAATGATGTGATAAGGGCTGCTAGCCCAATAAGAGTGCTAAGACCGCCCAACGGGCCTGTATCTTTCAATTTCATGCTGATAAGCGTTAAACAGTTAATGTTTTCCTCTAGAGCAAACTGAAAATCTTCAGAGGGGATTGATAAAATACATGAGAAGACAAAAAATAGAACAAAAATGAGTAAAATCCATGTCGAGTGAAAAACAATTTTATTTAATCTTTGCAACGATGTTCCATCTGTATCATAACTTTGCCTATAGGCAATGACCATTGCCGACATTGCCGGGAAAAACACAAAAGACATTACGAGCAAAGGGAAAATTAAGAGAATGTCTTTAATTATGACAGATGTTTTTGGTACGATATGAAATTGATTTAGGTCCCAATGAGGAATTAAATATACTGATATTCCAAAAA
>CAZVCD010000114.1:0-8206 GCA_964625675.1 uncultured Victivallales bacterium
TTCCGTTTTGCGCTCGTTGAATAAGACTGTCTATAACTTGATTAGGAGCTTGAAAATCCATATCAGCAACCCAGTATGGTATAATGTTTTCGTTCCCAAAGTGTTTTTTTAATGCTGCTTTATTCCATTTCTCTGATGCCGATTTACTTCTGTCGTAAATTTTATCAAAATCATTCATTTAAACCTCATGTTAAGTATCTTTAAATCATTCACAGCTGTTATTAAGAGCATCAGGTACATATTATTATGTTAACAAAATGATTATTTTATTTATCTGACTTTAACAATTAATATTTAAATTATATTATACTGTTGGAATAAGCAAACAACACGTTAAGAAAAGTGAAGTACGGAAATAAAATTTCTGAAGAAAAACAAAATTGAGAAATAAACTTACAGGTGGGCTATTGTTAATTATTTAGCTCTACTTTATAATGATAATATCAAAACACCTATTCTCCTTGAACGATAGCAATTTATAAAGAAGTGGAGATTTACTCTTAGTATATTCTTAATCAATATTATATAACTAAACAATGCTAAAAAAAGACAGAAAATAAAAATTATTTTGAAGAAGAAAGATATAAAAAATTTAGTAGTAGACGATAGCCCTACGCAAAGGTTGGAACTACAATCACTTCTTGAGCAGGAAGGGTATTCTGTAGAAACAGCTTCTGATGGAGTGAAGGCTATGGATTTTATAAAAAACACATCTAATTTGCCTGATGTTGTACTGAGTGATATTTTCATGCCTAACATGGACGGATTTCAATTATGCGGCAAACTAAAGAAGGACTACCCTGATATCCCGACTATTATTCTCACCACGCACAATGATGAAAAAAATTTACAGAAAGCATTTAAAGCAGGTGCTATAGATTATCTAGGAAGACCTTTTTCCAAGACAGAACTTCTCATAAGAGTTTCTAATGTTCTGAGGAGGATGGATAATGAAGAAAAGTTGAACCAAGATATCATCGAGCTGAAGAAGACTGAGAAAGCATTGCAAAAAAGCGAAGAAAAATTTCGCGCCATAATTGATAATATCCCGGATGTTATCTGGACATCTGATCGTGAGGGTATAACTCATTTTATTAGTTCAAATGTTGAAGAAACATACGGATATTCTCCTCAGGAAATTTACAAGGGAGGGGCGAGTTTGTTTTTTGAAAGAATCCATCCAGAAGATGTTGATAACACAAGAATAGAGTATGAAAATTTATTCAAAAAACAAAAAATGTTTGATGTTGAATACCGCATAAAAAGAAAAGAGGGGACGTGGATATGGCTTCGAGACAGAGCAACCTCTATATATGAAGTGGATGGTGTGATGTACGCAGATGGCATTTTTTCTGACATAAGAGAACGCAAAAAGGTTGAAAGTGATCTTATAGAGAGTCAACAACGCTTTAAAGATACTTCTCTTTCAACAGCGGACTGGATTTGGGAAACTGATATAAAAGGTAGGTATACGTATTGTTCTAAAAAAGCTTATAAAGTCCTTGGCTATAGAGTAAATGAAATTATTGGCAAAACCCCCTTTGATTTTATGTTACCGAAAGAGGCTGAAAGAGTAAAACAAATATTTATTAAACTTTTAAGTCAGAAAAAACCTATTATTGATTTAGAAAACTGGAACATATGTAAGGATGGGGTAGATAAATGTCTTCTTACCAACGGAATTCCATTTTTTGATGGTTCTGGGGAATTAAAAGGGTATCGTGGTGTAGATAAGGATATAACTGAACGAAAAGAATATGAAGAAAGATTAAATACAACAAGTTTAGAATTAGAGAGCGCACACAAACACGCAATGTATATGCTTGCTCTTGCTTCAGAGTATAAAGACCCTGAGACGGGTAATCATATTAAACGCATTGTCCAAATGACAACAGAACTTGCTCTAGAAATGGGAATTGAGTCCAAACGGGCAAAACAGTTCGGTGAAGACAGTATTCTACATGATTTGGGTAAATTAGGGATTTCTGACTACATCCTTTTAAAGCCCGGCAAACTAACAGAAAATGAATTTGAGACGATGAAGCAGCATACATTGATTGGTGCAAAAATTATCGGAGAAGACAAATGGTTTAAAAATGCGAAACAAATAGCCTTGTTACATCATGAAAATTGGGATGGAAGCGGCTATCCAAAAGGGCTGAAAGGTGAAGCTATTCCTCTTGCTGCAAGAATTTTAGCTGTTGCAGATGAATTTGATGCATTAATTTCCAGAAGACCGTACAAAGAGGCATGGTCGTTAGAAAAAACCGTTAAAGAGATTAAGACAGAAACCGAAAAACACTTCGATCCCAAAGTAGTTGACGCTTTTTTATCTCTTTATAAAAAAGGCAAACTAAAGAAATATGTATGAAAGGGATAAAAGCAGCTAGCTTGTTTTACTAATCTTCGACATATTAAAAACTACCTTATTTATAATCAGGCACTTAACTAGTGTCTGTGCTGAAAGCACATAAAGTTTTACTTGTCGAGGCGTAGCTCGATTAGAGCGAAGACTGAAGTTTTAGGTGTTAAGGTTTAAGTGAACCCATCGAATGTTTTTAATATTCTTATTCTCTTTGATGGTTTTCTTTGTATTCTTCGCCCAATTGGCAAAAATACAGAGAGCTTGTAAAAATAATACAGTAAAGATTCACTGTTAATAACTATCAAAAAGGAATCATTTCATATTTTTTTCATATTTTCTTGAGCTCAAAAATATCTTTTTCACAAAAAACAGGGGGTTTTCTCCCAATCACTAACTATTACGGGAGTTTTATTAGCACAATATTTTGAATATATGTCAATACGTTTTATCTCGGCCTAGCTCGACTAGAACAAAGACGAAAGCTAAGACAGTAGAACTTCCTTCAATTTATCTATCCCAACACGTTCAACAAAACGAAATGCTCTTACATTATCTGCTGCATTCTCCGCATAATACTCAAGAAATTTTTTCAATATTCTGATAACATCATCACTGCTTAAATTTTTTTCTAAGATCAACCCTGCTCTAGGCATGGTTCCCGCCCTGCCCCCAAGTACCACAGTCCATCCTAGCCTTTTGCCAACCACACCAATATCTTTTATAAAACTATTCGCACAACACATGTTGCAGCCGGAAACACCAATTTTAACTTTAGCCGGAAATTTTTTGTTATAAAATATTTTTTCTAACTTAGTTCCAAGTCCGATAGAATCCTGTATGCCGTATTTGCAAAAATCTGTACCGGGACAGGTCTGAACATAATGAAAACATAAACCTTTGGCATGGGCTACTTCCATTCCAAGTTCTTTCCAGACAGAATCAATATCCTTTTCTTCAATACCAACAAGTGCAATTCTATTGCCAGAAGTGATTTTAACGGCCGGAAGTTTATACTTCTTTACGACTTTTGATATATTTTCAAGAATATCAGGAGTTAATATCCCTCCAGGTATTCTCGGCGTTATAGCGTATGTTTTCTTATCTCTCTGTAAAATAGTTCCATCCAAAATAGTCTTATCCGAATCCATAGTGCATTCTCCATTTGCTCGTCAGCTAAAAACAGGTAAAAAAATAATATTATCAATACAAACAAATAATCTTAATATTTATTAGTATAAGCATGTTATAATCAAAAAACCATATTATTTTACTGAATTATGTGCTGATATACTATAATAACATAACACCCCCAAGACGAAATTATTTTCGATAGATTATACCCAAATCAAAACGGTTTTTGAAATTTTTCCTCCATTTTATCCGCCGTAGCTCAGAGAGCGAAGGAGGAAACATTAAATTAAATGAGGCTAAAACTTCGCAAAGTTTAATCGTCATCTGGCGATAAACCAAAAATATAAAATTTAACAAGCCAAAGGCATGTACCTCCGGTATATTTAAATTATGCATTCAAAAAGAAACTGGAAATCACAGCTAAAAAGCTCTTATCGCTCACTTGGAGATATAGAGAATAGATACAATGTCCCTATTTTATCTGAGCAACTTAAAACAGAAGAAAAATATCCAATTCTTATACCTGAATATTATTTTAATTTAATTAACAAAGAGAATCTTCCAGATGACCCAATTTGGAAACAATGTATGCCGGACATAAAAGAATTGCATGATACTATATCATCCCAAGATCCCCTCTCTGAAGAATTGCAGATGCCGACATCAAAACTTATTCACAGGTATAAAGATAGAGTTGTTATGCTGACTACCAGTAGATGTTCTATGCAGTGCAGGTTCTGCTTTAGAAAAAGATACTGGAAAAATGGCACAGAACGACAGGATATTACGAATGATGAGCTGGACAATATATGTAATTATTTAAGAAGTAACTCGTCAATACGTGAAGTTCTCGTTTCAGGCGGTGACCCATTAATACTAAAAACAGGCAGGCTAAAGTATATACTTGACAGGTTGTCAACTATCAGCAATATTGAAATAATACGTATTGCTTCAAGAATTCCGGTAACCCTACCATCTAGGGTCAATATAAAACTGACTAAAATGTTATCCAAATACCCAGGACTCTGGTTTGTAACTCATTTTAATCACCCTGCTGAAATTACCCCGCAATCAATCGATGCATGTCAGCTTATTCTCAACGTAGGAATCCCAATCCTCAATCAGACTGTTTTGCTCAAAGGAATAAATGATAATACAGATGTTCTTGAAAATTTATTCAGAAAATTGATAAGGATAAAAGTAAAACCACACTACCTTTTTCATGTTGACCCAGTCCGGGGGGTTAAGCACTTTGCTACAGGTATAGACTATGGCCTAAACATTCTCAGAGATTTTCGTTCGAACTTATCATCCATAGCAGTACCGCATTTTGCCGTAGATTTACCTGAAGGGGGAGGAAAAGTAGCACTACAGCCGAACTACACTAAAAACGGAGGTTTTTTATCAATAGATGAAGAAAAAACTATCCAATACTATCCTCAGCCTGACACAAAATGAACACATATACAATTACAATACTTTTTTTAGTTATCATCCTTTGCCGCTACGCTTATTCGTTCTTCTATGGGGTTCGGGGACGCCCTGATAGCTATGCCACTGTTAGTTCTTCTAATTGGCTTAAAAACTGCAACCCCTATTTCGGCTATGCTTTCCATTACCATCGCATTGCTCATTCTCGCCGGCAATTGGAAAGGAATGCAGTTTAAAAGTATATGGAGGCTGATTGTAGCTTCTGCTATCGGAACCCCAATCGGCCTTTTCTTCCTAAAAGGAAATTATGACAGCCTAATGCAAATTATTTTGGGTACATTATTAATACTTTTCTCTACATATAAGCTGTTTGTGCCAAAACTTATGCGAATAAGTAGCATGAAACCTGCATATATTTTCGGGTTCCTCGCCGGGCTTTTCGGAGGAGCATTTAACACCAGTGGACCATTCATTGTAATCTATGCCGAATTAAAAAACTGGTCACCCAACATATTCAGGACTACGCTGCAAGGATATTTTCTGGCAGGTAATATATTTATTATTACCCTGCATGGTGCCTCTGGCTTATGGACTAAACAGGTTTTAATTCTATTTTTAACTGCCTTACCTGTAATTATAGTTACAACATTCTTAGGTGGAAAGTTGAACCATATCATCCCTAAAGATAAATTTGATAAACTAATTTACTGTTTTCTTCTTGCCATAGGTTTTTTGCTTATACTTAGAACTTCTTATATAGTTTGCCTATAACAGTATTAAAACAAAGATATTTAAATTATTCATGAAAAAATACATGTTTTATGATATAATGAATAATTATTAGTATATTATTCTTTTATAAATAAATTATCTATAACTTAAGTTTTTAGAGGACCCCCAAATGAAAAAAACAAAAATTATTGCAACTATCGGACCAGCATCTAAAGATCAAAAAACTATCGAAGAAATGGCTAAAGCCGGCATGGACGTGTGTAGATTGAATTTTTCTTTCGGTACACATAAAGAACACCATGAAATGATTACTACTATCCGCAAAGCTAGCAAAAATGTGGGTAAAGCACTTGCAATTATGCAGGATTTACAGGGACCTAAAATCCGTGTAGGAAAACTTAACGCAGACGTAACTGTAAAAAAAGGACAGGAAATAGTTCTTTCAGGCAATAATATCCATAAAGAAGAATTCACCTTGCCAACTACCTACAAAGAGATTGCATCTGACACAGAAAAGGGGAAAACTATCCTCTTGGCTGATGGAAAAATCATCCTTGAAGTTCTGGGAACAAACAAAGATAAAAAAGAAGTCCGCTGTAAGGTTACCGAAGCAGGCACTATTTTGACAGGTAAAGGAATAAACCTTCCATACACAGAAATTTCCCTCCCCTGCCTTACAGAAAAAGATATTGAAGATGCTATTTTCGGGGCCAAAGCCGGGGTAGATTATATGTCACTGTCATTTGTCAGAAAAGCAAAGGACGTTGCAGAACTTAGAAAGCTTCTAAAAAAACATGGACATGAAGATATCCCTATCGTTTCAAAAATAGAAAAACCCGAAGCTGTTGATAATATTGACGCTATTATAGATGAAACTGACGTTATAATGGTTGCTCGCGGTGACTTAGCAGATGAAGTATCTTTTGCCAAAGTACCAGTAATACAGAAAGCAATTATTAGAAAAGTCAATATGAAAGGTAAACTTGCAATTGTAGCAACCGAAATGCTGGGTTCGATGGTCGACAGCCAACTACCTACCAGAGCTGAAGTAAGTGATGTAGCAAACGCCGTTCTTGATGGAACGGATCTTACTATGCTGTCTAATGAAACAGCTATGGGTAAATATCCAGTTAGAGCAGTAAAAATGATGGCTGAAATAGCAAGGGAGGCTGAAGGGGCAGTTACAGGACATGACTACTTGGAAGAACTGGAACTTCTTGAAACTGATACTAAACTGAAATCACTATGTTCAACTGTTGCCTACCTTTCATTTGATTTAGGCAACTATCCGATAGTAGTTTTCACCAGAACAGGTAAAACCCCTCAAATATTATCAAAATTCAGACCTGAAACTAATATATTTGCTGCTACATATGATGAAAAAATATATCAAAAAATGGCTTTTTTAAACAACGTATATCCAATTCTACTCGATGAAGAAGATTTCAAATCAGCTGAAACATCCCAGTGCGTCATTCCAGGCGTAGGAAAAGTTCTTTATGAAAGAAAACTCTTGAAAGAGGGACAGCAGGTTATAGTATTTACTGCTGAATACATTAACGGCAAATGGGGTGACATGAGCACAATTAAAGTAAAAACCTTGTAAAATAACTCCAAACTCATATATAGAACACGGTTTAAATGAATTTTAAATATCCGTTTAAACCGTTTTTTTTTACATAAAAAATAAAATCTTCACTAGCCATCCATCGACACATTAAAAAACGCTTAAAAACAGCCAATTAGACGGTTTCAAAGTTACTCTAAAATTTTACCCTCAGAAAAAGGAGTAACAACAATGATACCGCCTATTAGAAGTTATGAAAACTCTAAATAAATAAGCAGGCAAACTCTGATTTTAACTAGCATCTTGTCATTGTTTTCTGGCTCTAGAGCATGTTTTGTGCAATTATTGAGGCTTTCACAAAAAAAATTAGGTTTTTTTAAAAGTTTTTTGGTTATATCAATATATATATGTATAAAACTTATACACGAGACAATTTCTGCCGTTGGAATCAACCTCTATTATATCCCTTCCAATCCTTATTTATATGTACAAAACGTCTAATTGAATAAACACTTTTATTTGTCAGTTTTGACACTTTACCAGTTGCAATGTACTTGTCTATATTATTCAAACTACCCTCCATGGATGACTAAATTAAACAATAAGCAAGAAACACTTTGTATGTTTATTACTATAAAGGCGTTAAGCATATATACTAAAGTAGTATTTTTCAAAGTCTTGAACAATTAAAGTGGATAGATTCAAAATAAAACCATGCTTGAATCAACTAAAGAATAGCCTATTTTATGACATCAAACAGAAAATATGTCTTTGGATGAATTGATAATTTTGAAACAGTAGAAAAGAAAGGAATAATTTATGAAAACTTTAATTAATACTTTTGCAAAACCTAAAAAAATATTTAAAAAGATATCCTTCTTTTTATTAGACTATGTTGGATATATGCAATCAGGTGTTTCTGAAACAGAAAAAAAACAGATAGGCGAAGTAGGCAATATGAGAAGGTAAGATACTCTTTT
>CAZVCD010000115.1:0-8089 GCA_964625675.1 uncultured Victivallales bacterium
ATAACTGGAATATGGCCTTTGGCAAGCTATAGAAATGCTGAATTTATGCAGAACGAAGTTCCCGGTGTAGTTGTTCCAGACGAAGTTATGGAAAGAATGGCTAAGGCTAATACCAAAGAAGAACAACTCCAGGTGGGGATTAGTATCGCCAGAGAAAGTATTGCTGGGATAAGAGACCGCATTCAGGGCGTGCAGGTTAGTGCGCCGTTTGGAAATGTTAATACTGCAATAAGTGTTCTAAAATTGTAATGTTGTGATACATTGGTAACGGCTTGGCTGTTCCAAATACTAACTGGAGATATTTTATTATAAATACGAATAATAATTCGAAATCAGCCGGAAAAAAATTAAAGCTAGTTTTACTCTATTGTCAAAACTGTGTTGCTAATAATAGAGATATTAATTTGATCGCAACAAAAGCAAAAGAATTTACATTAAGGACGGCTGTCTTGCCTTGTAGTAGTAAAATTCAGGCACATATAATCTTAAAAATTTTAGATAATGAAGCTGATGGAGTCGAGATTGTTGTCTGTCCCGATGAGAAATGTCATTTTCTTGCTGGAAGTATCAGGGCAAAAAAAAGAGTTGAATATGTTCGAAGACTGCTGGATGAAATTGGTGTTGGCACAGATCGCGTAGGATTAACTCAGGAAATAGACCTGTCGTGCGATGACCTTATAGAAATAGCATCCAGGCGGATTGCTAAGATTAAGTCTTCATATGAAGAAGGAGATAATTTATGATTTTTGCAGAAAAAAAACCTATGGCTGAAATACTGGAAAAGCTCACTGGTTATAAAAAAATACTCGTTGTTGGCTGTGCTACTTGTGTATCTGAATGCGCAGTTGGAGGAGAAAAAGAGGTAGAAACTCTTGCTCCTTTAATCAGTCTTGCATTTAAGGAAAAAGGATTGCATATAGAGGTGTTTACTGCGACACTTGAAAAACAGTGCGAATATGAATTTGTGGAAGAAATAGCTGAAAAAATAGAGAATGTTGATGTTGTTTTGAGTCTTGGCTGTGGAATAGGCGTACAGGCTCTTGCTGAAAGATTTCCTGATAAACCGATTTATCCCGGTGTAAATACTTCTGCTTTAACCATTCGCGAAGAGGCCGGTGTTTGGGCTTCAAGATGTGCAGCGTGCGGTGATTGTACTCTTGCTGATACATTTGGTTATTGTGCTGTTGCTCGATGTGCAAAAAGTTTAATGAATGGGCCATGCGGTGGAACAAGAAAAGATGGTAAATGTGAACTAAACGAAGAAAATGATTGTATCTGGAATTTGATTGTTGAACGTGCAGAATCTAGAGGTGAATTAGACTCTATATCAAAAGTTCAAAAACCTAAAAGCTGGTCAAATGGACGTCATGGAGGTCCCAAAAAGGTGATTGACGAGGTTCAAAGAGTATGAAATTAAAAACAAATAGCAACCTTGAAAAAGTTTTAGCTGCCGGGCATTTTGCTGTTACCGTTGAAATAGGGCCCCCGAAGGGGCCGGCTCCGGGAAAAATTATAAAGAAGGCAAATACAACAAAAGGGATCGCTGACGCTTTTAATGTTACAGATAATCAAACGGCAGTAGTTCGTATGTCAAGTATTGCAGCATCTAAAATTTTGCATGACGAGGGACTTGAACCGGTAATGCAGATGGTCTGTCGTGACCGAAACAGGATTGCAATGCAGTCTGATCTTCTTGGTGCATATGCTTTAGGAATAAGAAACTGTCTGTGTCTTTCCGGAGATCATCAGTCATTTGGCGCAGGGGGAAAACTAAAAGGCCATCCCGGGTCAAAAAATGTATTTGATATAGATTCTATCCAGCTTATTAGTGTTATTAAAGGGCTGCGTGATGAAGCTATACTGCAGGGAGGGGATTCTATTGATTCTCCTGCTGCTTTTTTTATTGGAGCAGCTTGGACACCTTTGGGACAACCGGAAAAATTCAGAACTATCAGATTAGCTAAAAAAATTGAGGCTGGAGCCGATTTTATTCAAACTCAGGCTGTTTATGATATTGACCGTTTTAAAGAGACGATGAAAAGAGCTGAAGACATGGGACTAACAGAAAAAACGGCTATTCTTCCAGGGATAATTGTACCCAAGAGTGCTGGAATGCTCAATTATATGAATTCTAATGTTCCTGGTATTGAAGTGCCTGAGGAAATGATCAATCGAATGAAATCTTCCTCTGACCCTAAAGCCGAAGGTCTGAAAATAACTGTAGAACTGATAAATGCTATAAAAGAAATCCCTGGAATTAAAGGTGTACATCTTCAGGCTATTGAAACTGAATATTTACTACCTGATATTATAAAATCAGCAGGGCTTTTACCACGGCCAAAACTGTAGGGGGACTGTATATCAAAAGTCAAAAATATATTCTAAGTGTATAGGGATTTGCTTTTTAACTATTTAATAATCAACATAATAGTGGTTTCAAACAGAAGAAAATGACAAAAACAAGATTTATCTTGAATGTATAGAGATTTGCTTTTTAATGAGCTATTCGTTCATCTAAAGACTTGCTAATAGGCAACAATATTTTATTACTCATTAAAACAAAAAGACAAAAACAAGGTTTACCTTGATGACTGTAAAGTATCATATCCATACGGAAAATGTTCCTTCCAGGCTTATTCCTATTGCGAAGTTAAATGCAATTGAAATAGAAGGATGTCTGGGATGCAGAAAATGTGTAAAACGTGATTCCTGTGTTTTTGATGTATACCAGGACCGGAAGTTTGATCCAAGTCAGCTTAAAGATTCTGGAGATAGTATATGCATTTACTGTTTTAGATGTGTTCAGGAATGTAAAAAGAACATATTATCCAGAACCATTAATCCTGAATTTGCACAAATGGGCGACAAGCACTGGAAACCTGAATTTATTGCATCGATATGGAAACAGGCAGACACAGGCAAAGTTCCTGTTTCAGGTGCAGGTTATAGAGGGCCTTTTACTGGAACAGGGTTTGATCGGATATGGACAGATATGTCTGAGATCGTTCGTCCAACAAGAGATGGAATTCATGGGCGTGAATATATAAGTACGGTTATTGAGCTGGGACGCAAGCCATTCGTACTGGAATTTGACAAATCTGGAAATCTAATAACTGAAATGCCAACCTTCTGTGAAATACCTATACCAATGGTATTGGAGATTCCTGAAAGAAAGTTTGTTACAAAACAAATAAAAGAAACTATTATTTCCGCTGCAGCAAAAACTCTTACTTTTGCAATTGTTAAGATGGATGACATCTATGGAATTAAAGATGAACTAAAAAGTCATATTATCGCAAAATTTAATCCTGAGAAAGATGATCCATCTAGCTTGAAAGGAATTCCTATTGTGGAATTTCCATTTTCTGAAACTGTACATGTGGAAATTGAAAATGTAAAAGATTTGTATCCTGATATCATTACATCCATCCGTATCCCCGTAGATGAAAATGTTATTGATCGCTCTGTATTTCTGGTTGAAAAAGGCGCAGAGATTTTACATTATCAGGTCGCAGATAACGGTTATGGTTTCGGCAAAAAACAAAATGTCTTCATAACACGGATTATACAGGATATTCACTTTAAACTTCAGGAAATATCTGCTCGTGATACGGTTACCGTTCTTTTTTCCGGTGGGATAGCCATGGCAGAACATATTGCAAAGTCGGTTGCATGTGGTACCGATGGTGTTGGGCTTGATCTTGCCTTGTTAGCTGCGCTGGAATGTAGGCTTTGCCAGGATTGTGATAAACTCTCTGAATGCCCTATTAAAATTGATGAGATCGCTACAGATTGGGCCGAACAGAGAATAGTCAATCTAATAGCTGCATGGCATTCACAGTTAATAGAACTTATGGGTGCTATGGGATTAAGAGAAGTACGGCGCCTAAGAGGAGAGTTGGGGCGAATTATGTTCTTTGAAGATATGGAAAAGGAAAACTTTGCCCCTATCTTTGGAAAACGAATAAGATCACTAGCAGATTCATTAGATGATGATAAAATAACTTTTGAGGGAACAAATGAATGCTCTCTAAGAAATACAGTTTTCCCTCCTTTAAAAGATAAAGTAGTGGAATGCTCTTCACGCTATCGCAATACATTAGGAAAATACAAGGTAATACGCACCTCTAAGTGTATTAACTGTGGAAAATGCGCAGAACTTTGTAAATATAATGTGCATATAAAAGCAGGCAACACCATGCTGGCTCCAAAATCTCATTTTTGCGTTGGTCTTGATAAATGTAGCACAAAAGGAAAATCCTGTGTCTATAATTGCCCTGAAAAAGCTTTAATTATAGGAGATGAACCTATGTGGGGAGCCTTCGGCGATCCACGATGGACTTCAGAGCTTTTGTCAAGCACATGGTACCAGGCGGAAACAGGAAAGCCGCCGGTTGGTGATTTTCAATATAAAAATGGAAAGTCAGGCGGCGGTTTTGATAAAATTAATATCGTTTTCCCAAAAAATCCACTAAATACCAATTTTAAACCTGAGGACGTAGATCTCAGTATTCCCTTAAATCGTCGGACAGATGACAATAGGCCTGA
Organism: uncultured Victivallales bacterium; assembly: GCA_964625675.1. Classification (GTDB taxonomy): domain Bacteria; phylum Verrucomicrobiota; class Lentisphaeria; order Victivallales; family GWF2-38-69. The sequence goes on from CAZVCD010000115.1 coordinate 4,549, forward strand.
TGTTACTATTGGGGTGCCATTCTATGGTGGTGGTATGAGTTATGGTTCTATAAGCCTTACGACAATGCTTGCAAGAGCCAAAGCCTATAAAGCAATTAACTCTTTTACAAATACAGGCGAGGGGGGATTTCCAGAAGAATTATATCAATATGGAAACAACGTTATTACGCAGATTGCAACTGGACTTTTCGGTATAAAGGAAGAAACCATACAAAAGGTACGTATTGTAGAATTTAAATATGCACAGGGGGCAAAACCTGGTCTTGGCGGACACCTGCTAGGAGATAAAAATACACCGGAAGTATCCAAGATGCGTGAAACTGTTCCCGGCGTTCCTTTATTTTCTCCATTTCCTTTTCACTCGGTATATTCAATTGAAGACCATAAAAAACATGTGGATTGGATAAAAGTTATCAATACGAAAACATTGGTTTCGGTTAAAGTTGCCGGCGCCTGTGATATAGATATGGTTGCGGTCGGTAGTTTTTTTGCCGGCGCGCATATTGTTCACCTGGACGGAAGTTATGGTGGAACCGGTGCTTCTCCGGATATAGCTAAAAAAAATATTGCTATGCCTATTGAATACGCCGTACCAAAGGTGCATAAATTTCTAACGGAAGAAGGAATTAGAGAAGAAATAACCCTTATAGCCTCTGGAGGCATTCGTTCGGCCTGGGATATTGCCAGGATTATTGCCTTAGGTGCAGATGGTGTGGTGCTGGGAACAGCAGAAGTTGTTGCACTTGAGTGTATACGCTGTGGTGTCTGTGAAAGTGGAAGAGGATGCCCGCGTGGGATTGCAACAACAGACCCGGAACTGTCAAAGGAACTTGATGGTGACTGGGCTGCACAGAGACTTGTCAATTTGTTTAATTCATTGGCAATTCAACTTCAGAATATCTGCTGGCGACTAGGCATGAAAAGTATAAGAGAACTTGTAGGTAGGTCAGACTTGCTGACTCATATGGATTATGATCATGAATAAGTTTACAAAACAAATTTTATTGTCGAAGGAAAAATTGATATCTGGCCTACAGGTGAAACCGGGAGATTCGGTAGAGGAAGGTGGATGCGGTGTTGTCGGTTTCTGCGCCAGTGTGCCGGTTTGCGGTAGAAATATATTTGAGGCGTCATACCAAATGCACAATAGAGGCAATGGTAAAGGTGGTGGAATTGCAGCAGCTAAATTTGTTCCTGAACAATTGGGAGTGGATGCTGAAACCTTAAAAAATGATTATATTCTTCAGATTGCACTGCTAGATCCCAAAATGGAAAAGGAAGTTGAATCTTCTTTTATCTTATCTGATTTAAAAATTGATCATAAGAAAAAGATTCCTCATATAGATGATTATCATGATGCCGGACTAGAAGTCAAACCGCCAGAAATTGTGCAGTATTTTGTGAGGGTAAAGGAAAACTCTCTTGCAAGATTTAGAGAGAGCAACAACTTATTAGGTGCTCCACATAGAATGGTAGAAGATGAATTTATCTATCAGAACAGTTTTAACCTAAATCAGAAGTTCTATGCTTCACTCGGAGAAAAGAGGGCTTTTGTTCTTTCACACGCAAGAAACCTAATGATTTTTAAGGTAGTCGGCTATGCTGAACAACTTGTCAAATATTACTGTCTTGAGGATTTACAGGCAAATGTTTGGATTGCTCATCAAAGATATCCCACTAAAGGACGTGTTTGGCATCCGGCTGGAGCACATCCTTTTATCGGTATGAATGAAGCTCTTGTACACAATGGGGATTTTGCAAATTATTTTAGTATGTCGCAATATCTTCGTCAACATAATATTTTACCTCAATTTCTTACTGATACAGAGGTGTCTGCTCTTTGTTTTGATATGCTTCATAGAACTTATGGCTATCCTATTGAGTATGTGATCGAAGCATTAGCGCCGACCACAGAATTGGATTTTGATAGATTACCAAAAGAAAAACAGAAAATATATCGTGCAATTCAGTCTGTACATATGCATGGTTCTCCGGATGGACCATGGTTTTTTATTATTGCTCACAGCAATCCAGATGATGATATTTTTCAGCTTCATGGAATTACTGATACCGCAATGCTTAGGCCTCAGGTTTTTGCTATCCAGGAGGGGGATGTTTCTATAGGTTTGATCGGCTCTGAAAAACAGGCAATTGATGCTACCTTGCAAAGTTTATCAAAAGAAGATTCCCGATTTAGACCTGTTGCCGACCTCTACTGGAATGCCCGTGGAGGCAGTTATACAGATGGAGGTGCTTTTTCATTTACTATCAAAGGCACTGGAAAAGACTGTAAGCTTTCATGTGCAGATAAATTTGGTAAGGTTATCGGCTGTCCGCCCGGGGAATGGCTTGTAAATACCAATGAAACTCCTGTTGCACCAAAAAACAGCCATGAATTGATTCAAAAACTGGACTCATATGTTGTTGCGGGATGTCAGAATGAAGTTATTAAAGCAATAACAAAACAGGTATTCAGGTGGAACTTTCACAATGTCCGTTGGTTAACTGATCTGCTTATTACTTTATCAAAACGAGGGAGTGTAGAATTTGAATCATCATTAAACATTCTATCTCAACTCAATGACCGGCATTTTAACTGCGGTAAAATGAAACGAAGTGTTGTCCTCCAGTTGATACGGGAGACAATTGATTCTATCCTTGATGCAGTTCCTAAAATTTCTGATAATGGTACAAAACATGCCTGTCGTATTGATTTTGAAGGCTACAGCAATATTCGTGCACCAAAAATGGATGAAAGTATTTTAATCATTTATGCTGCTGCTTTTCCGCCTGAGGGTGATACTTGCTGTGGTCGTTTGATTGTAGAAGCTCATCAATTAGGCTGGAAACGTTTTATTATTTATGGATTAAGGGGGCAGCGTTTTATCGGCAATGGATTTGGAATTGCTTCTGAAGATGTCCGAATTGACGTTTTCGGAAGTTCCGGAGACTATCTTGCTTCAGGAATAAATGGAATGCAAATTCATGTGCATGATAACGCTCAGGATCAATTAGGGCAGATCATGAAAAGCGGCGAGTTGGTTATCCATGGTGATGTTGGTCAGGCATTAATGTATGGAGCAAAAGGCGGGAAAGTCTATATTCTCGGCAATGTCGCAGGGAGACCATTGGTTAATGCAGTTGGCAGTCCCAGAGTTGTGATAAATGGTACTGCACTTGATTTTTTAGCTGAATCATTTATGGCCGGTGATCCTCTCAATGGAGGAGGTTTTGTTATTTTGAATGGTGTTAAATTTGATTCAGATGGTAACGTTATAGCTTTGGAAAGCCCGTACCCGGGTGTTAATATGTTTTCACTGGCTTCCGGCGGTGCAATTTATGTACGCGACCCTAAACGCCAACTAGTAGATGAACAGCTTAATGGCGGAGAATACGTTGAGCTTTCCGATAACGACTGGGAGCTTATACTACCATACCTTCAGGAAAATGAAAAGCACTTTGGAATCACTATTGATGACGATCTATTGACGGTGGATGGAATACTCAAAAGCCCAAAAGAAGTGTATATAAAGGTTCAGCC
>CAZVCD010000116.1:0-8036 GCA_964625675.1 uncultured Victivallales bacterium
ATTTTGTTGTCTACTCTCCATAAAATTTACAGGCAAAACCTCTTAGTTCCCCTCCTTGGAGGGGTTAGGGGTGGGTTCCCTTTAAAACCCAAAAAGTTATGATCGCTGATAGCATTCCTATAAATCAATAATCAGACTCAATTATATGTAATATCTACACCTATGCTGAACCTGTCAATTGTATTTTATAAATACTAGAATATATTACAGTTTTTGTAAGATTTAATTTACAGTTTACGAACATAACTAACTACTAAAAAGAACAGACAATGATATTTAATAAAGAGAGATTTAAACAGATACGAATTCAACAGCGCTGGTCGCTATCTGAACTTGCCCGCCGCAGCAGTATCAGCAGAATGTCTCTGTCGGTGTGGGAAAACGGAAAATTAGTACCCTCTGAAAAGAAAATCAGAGAGTTAGCCCGTTTTTTAAATATTCAGGTTAATGAAATTTCAGATTTAGGCAATGAGCATCCCGTTTCATCAGGCAACCTTTCCAAAATAGCTAAAGATTATTTCTCTCTTGCAGAATTTGATGATACCCAGCATCATGACAAAGTTGCATCTCTTTTTGCCGGAATTTCAAATCTTGATAAGAAAGTAAAACAGGCATCCATCATAATAAATGCGCTTATATCTTCAATGCATTCAATTTTCTATGTAAAAGATATAGACCAAAAATATATAATAGCGAATAAAGCTTTTTTGAAAAATTTTTCTCTAGACAGCAATTATAGCGTGCTTGGCAAAAAAGACAGTGATTTTTCAACAAAAAAAGAAGCACTTGCCACCGAGGATGAAGACAATAAAGTACTTATCTCCGGCAAACCAATAGTGGACAGAGAAGGTTATATTCCCGGTACACGGAGAAAACGTTGGGGGCTGATATCCAAAATTCCAATAATTGATCAGAAAAAGAATATACTAGGCGTGGCAGGAGTCTTTATAGATATAACAGAGCGTAAGAAATCTGAAGAGCAGAGATTGGCTTTGAATAATGCAGTTAATCAGCTGAAAGAATGCATATGGGTTGCCAAAATAACCGATATCAAAAAGAATAAATATAAAGTCGTTTATATCAACAACGCCATTGAAAAAATGTCTGGTGTAAAAAGAGAAAAGTTTTTAAAAAATCCGGAGTTATGGGTAAATTTTATTCATCCGGATTATAAAGACAAAATAAACAAACAGAGATTATCACATGATTTCCCCCGTCATTATCAATATAAGGCAATTCGGCAAAATACCGGAGAAGAATACTGGCGCGATGATGTAACATACAGAGACGGTGATATGTTCTTCGGTATCGCCAGAGATGCATCGGCAGCTAAACAGGAAATACAAAGCAAGCTTTCTGAAAATAATCTAAAAATAGCTAAGGCACTAATGAAAGAAGGAGTTGATTTAGAGATTATATCAAAAGTAACAAATATTCATGAAAAAGTTTTAAAGAAAAAAAGGAGAAGTGAGGCGTATTAAAATTGTCTTTTTTTGTTGAGAGCAATATAGTGAAGTACATGACAAAGACGCTTTAAAGAACTTATTAATGGCCACATTTCAACACTTAATCCTCCTCCCGAACGGGAAACAAAGGAAATGAATATGCTCATGAATAATGACAGTCAATTTTACAAAGGTCATCGACAAAGATTAAGGGACCGTTTTGAAAAAAACGGAAGTTGTGCATTTTCAGAACATGAGCTATTAGAGCTTTTGCTTACATATTCTATACATGTTAAAGATGTTAAACCTTTAGCTAAAAAATTATTAAGCCGTTTTGGTTCTTTAACTGAAGTGCTTGATGCTGAAATTTCTGAGTTGAAAAATACCGAAGGCATGGGAACCGTAAGTGCTATTTTAATTCGGTTAGTAAAAGAACTCAATATTGAGTATCATACAGAAAAACTAAAAAATCTAGAAGTTCTGTCAACTCCGACTGCAGTTTACGAATTCATTAAAAATAGGCTTGCCGGAAAAAGAGATGAACTATTTATGGTCATCTACCTCAACACAAAAAACAGGGTTATTGATTGCGAAATTAGTTCGGAAGGAACAGTGAATCAGACAACCGTCTATCCCAGAAAAATTATTAGGAAGGCACTTGAAAACAATGCGGCCGCTCTGATTTTGGCACATAACCACCCAAGCGGTGAACCAGAACCATCAAAAAATGATATCAGTTTAACAAACTCTTTGAAGAGTATCTGCGGTACGATGAATATCAGTCTACTGGACCATATTATTGTAGGAAAGCTTGGATATTTCAGTTTTAACAGAAAATTCATGTTGTGATTTAAGGCAAATCGTAGACCTGTATTATTGTGGATAAATAGATTTATTCCATAGAGACACGTGGCGCGTGTCTGGCATAGTTTGTTCTATAGGTTATACTACCAATATAGATATATAATATATATACATGAAAGGCTATAATTATGTTTACCAGATGTCCTTCAAATCCTGTAATTAAACCCGCAGATGTAATGCCTTCAATTGAAGGTTATCAGGTTGTAGGTGCTTTTAATCCAGCCGCAACAGTTTTTAATAATCAGATTATTCTTCTAATGCGTGTAGCGGAAAACTGCATTCCTGTAGAAGGAAAATACAGAGTGCCTATTTATGACTTCGCCAGTGGAACAGGTAAACCATCTATCAGAGAGTTTGATGCCTCAGATCCTGATGCATCACTTAAAGATACGCGTGGGGTAGTTTATAAAGGAAAAGACTACCTTTCGAGCATGAGTCATATTAGAGCAGCTAGAAGCAGTGACGGCATAAACTTTACTGTTGATAAACACCCATTTATTTATCCCAAATCGCTGGAAGAGGAATATGGTGTAGAAGACCCCAGAATTACATGTATTGAGGGGAAATACTATATTAACTATTCAATTGTGTCTCAAGACAGCTGGTGTACTGCATTGGCCGTTACAGAGGACTTTAAATCCTATGAAAAACTCGGAATCATTTTTCATCCGGAAAACAAAGATGTTACTATTTTTCCAGAACGGGTTAACGGAAAATATATAGCACTTCACAGACCTAACAACAGCGGTTTTGGTAAAGCATCAATATGGTATGCTGAATCTCCAGATTTACTTCATTGGGGAAAATACCGATGTCTCCTTCGCCCCAGAAATACTTCCTATGAGTCAATGAAGATTGGTGGTGGGGCACCTCCAATAAAAACAAAGGATGGGTGGCTTTGCATATATCACGCAAAGGGCGATAACCAAAGATATTCACTTTTTGCAATGCTCTTAGATCTGAAACAGCCATGGAAGATAGTTAAGCAATCAACTAAACCAATATTTGAGCCGGAAGCCGAATATGAAGTTAATGGTTTTTTTCCGAACGTAGTTTTCTCCAACGGAATGTTTGAAAAAAGTGGAAAACTGTATATGTATTACGGTGCTTCCGATGACACATCATGCCTTGCAACTACAACAGTAGATAAAATTTTGGCAGTAATGTAGTTTTTTAGTAATTTGCGGTTTCTAGACTTTTGATTTTAGGCTTTATTCATGAAAAAATATGTAATACTGTTTTTATTGCTTCCAATGTTGCTTCTTAAGTTACAGGGCAGAAATACTGATATACAAAACAACAAAATCAGTGTAACGGTTAATGGGCAAAAAATAAGTAATAACGGTATTATTTATATTGAAAATTCTCCTGAAATGCCTAAGCTGTTAGCAAAATATGGAGATAATTCTGATGGAAAAATAATATGGAACCTAAAGGTAATATTCAAACGCATGAATAGAGCTGATATTCCTTCTTATAATAAAACTATTAAAGGAAATAACACATTAGATTTTAACAACATTTATAAAGACGAATATCTTGGTGGAATAGTATTAATTGAGGCAAAAGATATTAATGGCAACAAAAGTAATTTTACATTTAATATTAGAGCTAAAAACCCGACAGAAAAAGAAGTTACTGATTATATCGGAAATGATCCATGGTATGCAAAAGCTATAGCCAAACACGAATCTGGACAACAAAACAATCAATATTATTGTCAATTTAACGAAGTTGGAACATTAGGCCCCAACTATATAACAAATATTAAGCATACACCAAATCGGAGTTCAGATAAAATAGGATGGGGACTCTTCCAGGTAACACTGCCCAAACCAACCCATTCTGAATTGTGGAGCTGGAAAAAAAATATAGACAAAGGCAAATCTATAATTAAAGACAAGAATAAACTGGCACAAGCCTACTTTAATGCAGTAAAACGAACCTTTCCTGATAAATATGAAGCCCCTCCTAATTATACTCCACCGGAATGTAAGACATCCGTTTCAGCCATAGATACAGCAACCATCCAGCTATATAATGGTGGATCTGTTCTAGAAGCTTTACATAATCAATACGACAATACTTCTACTTATGTTTCATGCTGGAAGTTTTATCCCGACAACAAGTCTGGAGATAGATGGGTATTTGTTCCGAACCGCAATGAATATGTTAAAAGAATAATCAACACCTATGAATCTCTACAGAGGCAATAATTATGAAGCTATTTTTCACTTTAATGCTGCTTATATTTGGTTTTTCTTCGCTTTATGGAGAAAATACTATTATCTCTAACCCTATAAAACATTTTTTAGACTATCATAATCACATTAATAAAAATCATAAGGTTATGTTCTTTGAAGTTGATGTAAATAATGACAAAAATACTGATTTATTTGTTTCTTCAGATAGTCATCATTTATTTAATGGACAGCAAGGACGCGTGTATTTCGTTTATCTTACAAAAAATAACAAATATTTTTGGGAGGATGATAACAATATAACACTACTTTATGACAAACTCATTTTCAACGACACAGGCCATCGTAAAGATATAGCACCTTTGATTATATTAGAGGAAGATTCTATCTGGGCATGTTCGTACGATAAAAATAAAAAAGATGAATACGAGCTGCTGGATATCAAATGGAGTAAACACCATCGTGCTGCGGATATATTCCATGATATTCTAAAAAAATCACATGCAGAAAATCATCCTTTAATCGTCTTAGAAAACAACAAAGCAATTTCTTATTGGAAAAACATGTAGATTCTAAATAAGAGCAGAATGATTCATCAAATAATATGAAATGCATTAAACATGAATAATATCTGGAGAGAAAAGAGAACAATAACGGCAATGGCATTAAGCCTGTTAGCATTTGCCCAGATATTGGATTCTACTATTGTAGCTGTAGCACTGTCGCATATTATGGGAGCGCTTGGAGCTAATACAGATGAGGCTTCATGGATACTAACTAGTTATATAATTGCTGCTGCCATCTGCATGCCTTTAGGCGGTATGGTTGCCAAAAAGTATGGAAGAAAACGTGTTATTATGCTTTCTTGTTTGGGATTTGCTATATGCTCCGCTTTATGCGGTATATCCACGTCCTTAGGAGAAATAGTTGTTTTCAGGTTTTTGCAAGGTATAAGCGGGGCTTTTATTCCCGCATTGGCACAGGGATATATAATAGACAACTTTAGTGAAAAAGAAAGACCCGGCGTAATGTCTATGTACGGTACTGCAGCCGTTCTAGGCCCTGTTCTTGGCCCAATACTTGGAGGGGTTATAACATTCCACCTTGAATGGCCATGGATTTTTTATGTAAATGTTCCGATATGCGCACTCTCTTTTCTTGTTATTTCAAGCATGATGAAAGAAACGAAGAAGATAACTGTAAAAGTTGATTATACCAGTTTTATTTTTATGGCTATTGGTATCGGCCTGATTGAACTATTTCTGAACGCCGGCAATATGTACAACTGGTTTGGTTCACGTCTAGTAACAATGTCATTAGTTTTTGGATTAGTATTTTTTGCTTTTTTTATATGGCGAACTATAATTGGCAAATCAGTAATAGATTTGAGAATATTCAAACATAGAAATTTTGTAATATCATGCTTTCTAACCATGGTATTTACAGGTCTGTTTTATAGTATTATAAGCTATTTGCCGTTAATGATTGAAAATCTGTATTTATATCAAGTAAACACTACCGGTTTTGTTACTTCTCCCAGAGGTATAACTGCTGTTCTATGTATGCTTTTTGTTGCAAAAGCCTGCCAGAAATTTGACCTAAGATATCTATTAATATTAGCTATCGGGGTAAATGTTCTGGCCAGCTACCTGTTTACCTGTTTTAGTCCGTACCAAAGTATGATATATTTCTTCCCTCCGCTGATAATGCAGGGATTTGTTTCAACCTTTTTTAATATTCCTTTAATGCTAATTGCCTACTATAAATTCCCAAAAGAACTCTCTGATTCTGCCGGCGGTGTTTATAGTTTTTCCAGAATGTTCGGAGCTTCAATAGGCGGAACTGTAGGAGCGACTATGTTAACACGTATGGAGCAGGTTAACTGGAACGATCTGGTAAGCAATATCACACCATGGTCCAATGGTTTCAGAACATGGATGCAAAGCCTTCCTGAAGGTATTGATTTTCAGACGAAAGTTGCTATAATTGGAAAAACTGTTAATAAAAGCTCTGCCTTTTTAAGTTACCTTGATCTGTTTTATTATGTTATGATTGGATCATTAGTTATTATGTTTGTTCCCCTGTTATATAAAAAATATAAAGAGTAAAAATAAATTAACCCGGAGAAAAAAATGAATTTTAAAAAACTGTTTAATAAAAATTTAATTATTGGGCTTTGTATATTAGTAGTTGTGATAGCCGGAGCTATAGGATATTATGTGTATGCTACGTATTATCCTTCAACTGAGGATGCATATATTAAAGCGTATATAGTAAATGTCGCACCTCAGGTTGGCGGTAGAGTAAACGGTGTCTTTGTAAAAACTAATGAGAAGGTAAAAAAAGGGAAACTCCTTTTTTCTATCGATCCTAGACCTTTTGAATTAGTTGTACAAAAGAATAAAGCAGCGTTATCCTGGGCTAAAAAAAAGGTTCACTTAGCCGAGCAAGAAATTAAAGTTTCTGAAACTTTGGTCAAACAGGCTAAAGCTAAATTTACGTTTGCTGAACAGACTTATAAACGTATGACTAAGTTAAATAAAGATAAAATTGTAACAGATCAGGAGGAAGATAAAGTTGTTCAAGAATTCAAAATAGCTAATTCTAAGATGAATTCGGCGCTTTTAGAGTTACATGAAGATGTGCAAAAGTATAAAATAGCTGAATCTGCAGTACTTGAGGCTCAAGCCGAACTGGATCAGGCTAAGCTTAATTTAAGTTATACTAAAATTTATGCGCCAGCCAATGGTTATGTGAGTGACTGTTATCTTGCTGCGGGAGAATATGTAAATATTGGAGAACAGGCTTTTGCTTTTATTGATACAGATATCTGGTGGGTGCAGGCTAATTTTAAAGAAACAGATTTAGGTAGAATCAAACCCGGCCAGCAAGCTACTGTGGATATTGATATTTATGATAGAACTATTAGAGGAACTGTAATGAGCATCAGTTTCGGTAGCGGTGTAACCTATTCTCTACTCCCGCCTGAAAATGCTACCGGAAACTGGGTAAAAGTCGTACAGCGGTTTCCAGTGCGAATTCTGATAAAAGATGATAGCAAAGAATATCCGCTTAGAGTTGGAGCAAGTGTCAACGTAAAAGTAGATACGACTATTAAATAGCCTCTTATGTGGATGACGTGGTCGGAGGTCTGTATTAGGTGTTTTTTATTTTTTGTACTCCAGAGGACTACTCGAACACTCAATTATGGATAAGCTTATTCTTTATTTGAGGTTAAGGTTAAGGTAGGGCGGTTTGTCCCTAAACCGCCTTTTTTTATCTTTCGTTTTACTCATGCAGGTTTAAAGGCTGACAGCTCGGAGAGCTGCCCCTACCTTATGAATAATAAATATTATTTTATACACTATTCAGTATCCGAATAATCCTCTAGAGTACAAAAAACAAAAAATGGCTAACTCTGAAATATAAAATCTGCCTACTCTGCATAGTTCAGAGAACGAAGCGGTGACCTCTGACCTCTGACCTCTGACCTCTGACCTCTGACCTCTGACCTCTGACCTCTGAC
>CAZVCD010000117.1:0-4997 GCA_964625675.1 uncultured Victivallales bacterium
TTTGTTACATATGTAGATACAAAGAATAGTTTGGAAAGCTGTAAAGAAATACTAGCGACATATCTGGCTAAGTATGTAGTAACTCCTCCGATATCAGTGCGTAGAATAAAAGAGTATGATGGTATTAGAGTGAGCTATGTTTATAAGTCTCATAAAACAGAAAAAATAGAACGTGAAATTGTTGGAGTTTATGAGTTTATAGAAAGAATGGTTCAGCACATAGTGCCAAAGGGATTCAAAAGGATCAGATACTACGGAATTCAGGCACCATGTAAGTTTGAGAAAATAAAGGAAACAGTAATTAATGCACTAAAAAAGATAGGAAGAATTGTAAGCGGAGCTGTAAAAATAATAAAAACAATGAATTACAGGCAAAGGTTTATGGATTCTATCAAGCGTGATCCTATTATTTGTCCTTATTGTGGAGCAGAAATGGAACTGTTCAGATTATGGCACCCTAAATATGGAACATTTTATGAGGGCTTTGATGATTATATTGCTAAATCGCCTCCAAATGCTATTGCAGATAATAAAATTCTTGGATATAATGAAATTTACGAACAGCGTAATTAGAGTCGGATTAACTTGAAGTGATATGGGCTGAAAAAATAAAAGCTGTAAAAAGGAAAAGAATATGTTTAACAAAATTATTAAAAGCTTACTTTTTTTTATGTTAGTAACAATTGCAGGAATTACGACATATGCTACGGATAGCGGTTGGGGACAAGAATTTTGGAAACAAACGAAGAAGGGTAAATATTATTTTGCTCAAAAAAGTTTTGATAGAAAGTATGCTAAAAAACATGCATACGTTGAAAATGGAAAACGTTCTGTAAAAATAATTATAGACAATGACAAAAAAGTTTTTGATTTAGTAGAACTACCAGCTTCGTTTCTTAAATGGAATATTGGGCATAGAATAGATAACCTAAAAAGAATCAAGCGAGGAGCACGACCCGAAGATATGTTTTCATCTCATGATCCAGCAGTAGCAACATATGGTTTTGAACGTCCAGATTCTCAATATAGTTTAAATAATGCAATTAAAGGGATAGGATTTTTACCTAAGAAGAGCAAAATTAAAGAAATAATTAATATGCTAGAAAAATCAAAGCATGAAGATTTTAAAAAGAAACTTGATATTCTAATTAATTTATATGAAAAAGCTGATAAATGTTTTGATTATACTAGATTGTCAAGTTTGGAGTTATATTCAAATCATCAAAAGGGAACACAAACTTTTTTAAATCAAATGGTAAATCCTGCTTCAGTCATTGTTTTTTCATCCGAAAGCCCGACTTTCAAGCTGAAAACAATGGCATTGCTCATTGCACCAGAAAATCCACATTTAAGTGATTATGAGAAAAATATCGTTACATACATAAATTTAATACATGATTTTTTTCATGACCCAACAAAGCAAAAGACAGAAATTGCTGTTGTTTATTTTGTAACTGAAGTGTATGATTCAACACCGGATGATCCAATTGGGGGTGAAGGAAGACGTATAGTGCCTCCACATATAGGATCTTTTGATGTTAGATTGGGGAGTGGAAGAAGTGCCGTTGATGTTGTTGCAAACTCGCCCTTTGCCTTCTGTCTAGGTATAGATTATTAGTGATTTTTTGGCATGGCTCTTAGAGGTGTTTGAAGTCCAACGGAACGGAAACGTACGCTAGGGACTTCAGCCCCCTTAACTGCCATTAATGTTCAGTGATTTTTATTATTCTTTAGGGCTGCCGCCCTACAGCTCACCCGCTTTAATGGCTTTTTCGCTATCGCTCATTAAAAGCAGGAAACGTTTAAGAGCTGTTTAAAAACTTTAAAGGCAGAGATGAAATGTCTTTAAACGGATCATGTGCGTTAAAGTTCAGACGCAATAAGCAAAGACCAATAGATTTAATTGCTGGGTTATTTTAACCTGAGGCATCAAGCATGTATTGCTTGCATCGAGATACCTTATCAACAGCAAAATTGTCAAACAACATTGTTTTTTGAATACCTGGGCTAGACCTACAAATAAAGCGGAGCTTTTTTTAAAGTTGGGGCCAATATTAGTTTTTGATTTCAAAATATTATTTGCCATGACTAAATCCAAAAAGGTTAAGTAACTCTGCAAAACAAAAAAAGAAAAGTAAGATTATCTTGCATCAGTCTTTTTACATATTTGTCTCTGTTTTCCCAAACCGTCTATTTTTAGTTCTACGATATCTCCGTTCTTAAGAAACTGCTGAGGTTTCATTCCCATGCCCACACCGCATGGTGTCCCGGTTGATATCAAATCTCCTGCTTCCAACGTCATAAACTGAGAGAGGTAATATACGATATAATGAGGATCAAAAACCATATTACCTGTATTTCCGTTCTGTCTTACAGAACCATTTACAGACAATTTCATCTTTAAATCATTAATGTTTTTTAGTTCATCAGGAGTGGCTAAGAAGGGACCGACAGGATTAAAAGTATCGCATGATTTTCCTTTAGTCCACTGCCCACCGCGTTCAATCTGAAATTCTCGTTCTGACACATCGTTGGAAATAGTATAACCGGCAATGTAATCACTGGCATCTTTTTCTGAATTCAAATATCTGCAATCTTTTTTTATAATAACTCCAAGTTCAATTTCCCAATCTGTTTTTTTACTATTTTTAGGGATTAGAATATTATCATAAGGCCCGACAACAGTATTAGTTCCTTTCATGAAAATAGCAGGTTCCTTGGGCATTTTCATGCCGGTCTCCGCCACATGGTCCCGGTAATTCAGTCCAATACACACAACTTTTCCTGGACGGGTAATACATGCACCCCAACGGATGTTTTCATCTACAATAGGAAATTGATCAATATTTATGACAGCCAGCTTATCCAGTCCCCCATTTTGGAAAAAATCATAATTCCAATCATCAAAGAAAGTGGAACAGTCTCTTCGTATTCCGTTGTCTGTTAATATGCCGGGTTTTTCTTTTCTAAATTCACCAAATCGTATAAGTTTCATGATATTAGTTGAGGTTTAAGATTTAAGGTTTAAGTGCTAATTAATCGTTAATTGTTATAGGCCTTTTTTTTCTTCATCGGTCCATTTAGTAAAGGGATAATTCACTAGTCTGGAGTTGTAATATCTCATTTTACCTGTAACTTCTTTGCCGATCCAATCAGGCAGGGTTACATGCTGTTCCTCATTTTCGAGTTCTACCTCAGCCATGGTCAGGCCCGCATTCTCTCCATCAAAAATATCAATCTCCCATGTCAGACCACTATGTTCAATTTTATATCTAATTTTACTTATCAGTGGTTTAGAGCATAAAGTATGAAGCATAATTTTTGCATCATCTAAAGGAATTTCATATTCAAATTCTGCTCTTGATATTCCTTTTACAGCACTTTTAATAGTTAATATCCCTTTACTGCCAGCAATTCTAATGCGTGTACCAACAGCGCCGTTTGACGGTAGATACCCCTGTACATATCTCGTCCCAGACAAAGTCTTCAGCTGGCTGTCATCTGCTACAAGAAATTTTCGTTCTATTTCAACTCCCATAATAAATAACCTTTTTTAAATATAGTGTACAGGAATTTGCTTTTTAACTTCCTAATCACCAACAAAGTTTAACAACATGACAAAACAAAAAGACAAAAACAAGTTTAACTTGATAGAAATTTTCGTTAAAAAAGCTAAAACAAGATTTATCTTAACAAAAAATGATAATGTATTTGTGTTTTTAAACATTAGTTAATAGAATATAAACGAGACCTTTTTTTTTACCATAGGCAGGACTTTTTTATTTCTAACTTGTAACTGTTTTTCAATATTTAACTGCTTCACAACCTGAAATGGTCTTCATATAAATATAAACGATAAAACTATAATAATGACCCAAAAGAAAAAAAGTACCTCCGGTATAAACGAATAAGGTTTTAATAACATGGTATACAAATACATAAAAAAAATATGTTTACTTTTTACCATAAGTATAGTTTTGCTTATGTCCGTTAACGGTTTAGCTGACAATAGAATTACTAATGATAAAAAAAAGCTGCTGATAGATGAGCAACTTCAATTGGCTGATGGGTTAACCGTTCGCGGTTATTACAATCAGGCAATAAACGAGTATAAAGACATAATAAAACGTTTTCCTAACAGCGAGTTAACACAGGAAGCCTGGGTTCAGCTTGCTTATACTCAATCAATTGCAGGAAAAAAAGAGAGTGCACTTAGTACATATAACACATTCCTTACCCAATATCCCAAAAGCTCTATTTATACAGCGGTAAAAGTAAATTATGCTAGGTTTCTAGGTTCTTTTGATACTAAAGATAAAACAGAAGTCGCAATAAAAATACTTGTTGAGGTTATAAATACAAAAACAGAACCAGAACAGCTGAAAGAAGCCGCATCATTTTATTTGGCAGAAATATATGATAATACAAATAAACAAGAAACGGCAAAAGTCATATACGATGCTTTAGGTGCTAAAACGTTAAATTATAAAAATGTATATAGGGCTTATGCTCTGTTGAAAACAGCTCAGATATATTCAGAAGGTAGTCAGTATAATAAATCTATTGACATATATAATACTCTCATTGAGAATGCTAGCCTCAAAAAAGAAATAAAATTAGAAGCCTTTCAGTCGTTGGCTGTATTATATACAAATCGGAAGATGTTTGAACAGGCAGCAGATATTTATGGAAGATTATCCAAGCGTTTTCCTAAAACAATACAAGGAGAGCAGGCTGTGTATTATAGGCTGGAATGTTTTTATCAGGCAAAAAAATACAGCATCCTTATACAAGAAATAGACAGTTTATTGAATTCATCTTCATCACTTAACGCAGAGAAATTATTTTTTATAAAAGCATGTGCTTTGCAGCAACAGTCATTATTTGCAGAAGCCTATAAGTTTTATCTAAAAGTATTAGAGAAAAAGAACAATTCAGACTTTTATAAACAGTCAGCATTACAAAGCATAATTTGTCTCATTAATTCAAAGAAAGGC
>CAZVCD010000117.1:5097-7989 GCA_964625675.1 uncultured Victivallales bacterium
TCCCTACGCGCTTTATGGTATTATGTCATGTAATTTTACTCTTGAGAACTACAAAGAAGCAGATAAATATCTTGAACAGATTATTTCAGAGTATTCCCACAGCGAGATTTTTACCAATGCTATTTTAGCTAAAGTAGGAGTATCCATTAGGAACAATGACTATGACGAAGCTTTCAATATCTTAAATAAATATAAAAAAGAATTATTGAAATCACCTGCCTGGCCTAAAGTAGTATATTTTTTCGGTTGCTTAAACTATATCAGAGCAAACTGGGATGAAGCTGAAATAAATTTCAAAGAAATATTGTCAAATGATAGCCTCTCACACCGAGAACAAATAGAATCCAAGCTATACCTTGGCCTTGTATATATTAAAAAAGATAACCTCAAAGAAGCAATAAAACTATTAACTCCTATTATTATGTCTGAATCAGGCAATAAGAATGCGATTGCCTGTAAACAAAAATCAGCGTTAAACTACTGTAGCGATGCTACAATCATAAAACTGGGATACTTTTTTATTAAAGTCGAAAAATATAAATCGGCTGAATTATGTTTCAATAAATTAATTGAAAATAATGATGATAATATTCTTCAAGAAGCTTTTTTGGGTTTAGCTGAAACTTACTTGGCGCAAAACAATTTAAAGTTTGCAATTAAATACTATAAAAAAGCCGCGTTTATTGAACCATTAGGTTCTGATACTAATTTAATATTACTCAAATTGGGAAAGACATTACTAAAAGTTAAGAGGGATGAAGAAGCGGTATTAATTTTTCAGAAAATCCTAGAAAACCCTACGGATAACAATTCTACAATAGAAGCGCGTATGGGGATGGCCAGAATTCTAGCAAAACAGCCGGATAGAACTCTGAGAGCAAATCGATATGCTATGTCTGTTTTTATATTGAGTAAAAATCAGCAACTATGTATAGAGGCTATGTTATTGAGTATTAAATTGTCTCTTCAGGCAAAAAACTTTAAAGAAGCTCAAAACACTTGGAACGAACTATCGAGACGCTATCCGGATTCTTTAAAAAGCGAAGAAACAAAAGAGGTAAAAAACTTATTGGGGTATTACTAGTCAACCACATTGTTTTTAATTTTTTTCATCCGTTTTCTTATGTGCTCTACAAGATAAATTTTACGCAGTCTAATATTTTTAGGTGTTACTTCAACAAGTTCTGCATCGTCTATATATTCAAGTGCTTCTTCAAGGTTTAATCTTTGTGGGGGTGTTACTTTTAAAGCTTTGTCGGTACCGGATGATCGAACGTTAGTTAACTGTTTTGTTTTCTGAAGATTAACAATCAATTCTCCTTCTTTACAGTGTTCTCCTACAACCATGCCTTCATATGTTGCTTCATTAGAACCTATGAAAAATGTTCCTCGCTGGTGAAGCGCGTCAATAGCATATGCAGATGATTTACCACTGCTCATGCTTACCATTACGCCGTTTATTCTCTGAGGAATTTTACCTTTAAATGGCGCATAATGTGTGTATCTATGGGAAACAATACCTTCGCCGGCAGTAGCAGTCATTATTTTACTTCTTAAACCAATTAATCCTCTGGTAGGAATATGAAATTCAAGCAGATTCCTTTTATCCCTTTGTTCCATAAGAACCATTTCACCTTTTCTAACGCCAACAAGTTCAATTACTTTTCCGGCAGATTCAGATGGGACATCAACGGATAAAATTTCAATAGGTTCTTCTTTAGTTCCATTTTTATTCTTAAAAATAACCTGTGGCTGGGAAACACTCAGTTCATATCCTTCGCGCCTCATCGTCTCAATTAAAATGGATAAATGTAAAACACCACGTCCACTGACACTAAAAGAATCACTGGCGGCTTCTGATACATGTAGAGCAACATCTTTTTCTGTCTCTTTAAAAAGTCTTGCCCTAATATGTCTGCTGCTGACAAATTTACCTTCTTTACCAAATAACGGAGAGTCATTAACTCTAAATATCATTGATATAGTCGGTTCATCAACAGAAATATTTGGAAGTTGTTCCGGAGCTTCAGCATCAGTTATAGTATCACTGATGTCGATGCCTTGAATGCCGACAACAGCACATAAATCTCCACAGTTAACCGTACGAACTTCTTTTCTAGCAAGGCCGTCAAATACAAAAAGCTGTTTTATTTGAACACTCGCTTTTTTGCCATCCCGCTTTATAAGAACAAGCGGTTTTCTAATATCTAAAACACCTCTATAAACTCTGCCTATACCAATACGCCCTACATAATCTGAATAGTCAAGACTGGCAATCTGTATTTGCACAGGTCCTTCCTTAACTTCAGGTTCTGGGATATATTTAATAATAGCATCCATCAATGGCAGCATTGTTTTTTTGTCTTCGGGGGAATCTACTGAACTAACCCATCCTTCTTTTCCGCTAGCGTATAATACAGGGAAATCAAGCTGGTCATCTGATGCATTTAATTCTATAAAGAGATCAAACACTTTATCCAAAACTTCATCAACCCTTGAATCAGGTTTGTCTACTTTGTTAATAATAACAATTGGTTTTAAGTTCAATCTTAATGCTTTGTCTAAAACAAAACGGGTTTGAGGCATAGGACCTTCAGCTGCATCAACTAATAATAGAACTCCATCTGCAAGGTTTAATACTCTCTCTACCTGTCCACCGAAATCACAGTGTCCAGGGGTGTCAATAATATTTATTTTTATGTCTTTATATACAACGCTAATATTTTTGGAAAGAATTGTTATTCCTCTTTCCCGCTCTATATCATTACTGTCAAGCACGCACTCCTGCATTTCCTGATGATCTTTAAATAATTTTGCTTGTTTCAGTATTTCGTCCACCATAGTAGTTTTGCCATGGTCAACATGAGCTATAATAGCTATATTTCGTAAATT
>CAZVCD010000118.1:0-7980 GCA_964625675.1 uncultured Victivallales bacterium
TGTATTATGTCTTGAGATTGAGAAAAGAAGCATTAGGGGTAGTTAAGAATTAAGAGTTAAGAGTTAAGAGAGGTTCTTGCAAAACTCCTAAATTAAATTTATTTTTTTGTTGGAGTCCAGCCTTCAGGCTGAAAAGAATAATGTTTGCACGCTAAAGTGTGAACTCCAACATTAAAAGCATAGAGTTTTGCAAGAGGCTCAAGAGTTAATAATTAAATACTTCAACCATCAAATTGAAATTGTTTAACTGTATTATGAACACAATTTTTGCTGTCAATATTGAAAATTTAGCTGAAACGTTTAACGAGGGACTATGCTTGATTGCGCCTGCAATACAGCAGGATATATTGCGTTTTAAACAGGAAAAAGACAGACATAGAAAACTTGCGTCAGCTTTATTATTACGTTTTTTAGTAAAAAATTTATTAGATTTATCTGCATATAGTGTTTCTACAAATTCTTATGGAAAACCTTACCTTAGGTACTATCCGGACTTTCAATATAATATTTCACATTCAGGAAACTGGGTAGTAGCAGCTGTTTCAGACAAATCGCTGGGAATTGACGTTGAGCAGATCCGTGATTTAGATGATTTTATGGATATAGCAAAGCGGTTTTATTCAGAAAAAGAATATGTTTTTCTGCTGGAAGGTGAAGAAACTACAAGACTTGCTTCGTTTTATGACATCTGGACTAAAAAAGAAAGTTTGATCAAAGCTATTGGAGAGGGGCTTTCAATTCCGTTGCAATCTTTTACTGTACCATTTACATCTGGTGGAAAGATAGACTATAAAGGAAATAGTTGGAGAATATGTATTCCTGAGTTCTGTGACGAACATTATAAGATTTCAATATGCTCTTCTTATAAAAAGTTGCCGTTTGCTGCTATAACTTATATTAAGTTGGATGAACTAGCTTAAAAATAAAGACTGGGTTGTTAAGTACGTAGACGGTAAAAAACAATACTCATAGCAGGGGCAAAGAATTGAGTGAACTATTTATTTAAAAGATTTAGTATTATTTTAAAGTCAAAGGAGGAGAAAAGTGCTATCTAAAAACAATGTGTGGGTTTTTGAACATCTTATTGCTAACAAATATGACGAATCATTTAAGGAATATATTGGCAAGCCCTTCAAAAAAATTAAATCTGAGAGTAAAGTTAAAATATTCGAAGGTTCCAAAATTATTACTATGAACCCTATGCAGCCCTGCTGTAATTCAGTTGCAGTTCTTGATGGGAAAATTTTAGGCTTAGGGACAACAAACAGCATCATAAATGGTTTAAAATTAAAAGGATTAAAATACGAGATATCATCTGAATTCAGAGATTGCTTTATATATCCCGGTTTTATTGAGTCTCATTCACATTTTTCTAATATGGCAGTACAATACCAGTTGTATTATGTCGGACCTTTTCATTTGAAGGATAAAAACGGAGCATCAACCGGCAACTTTAAGTCAAAAAAACAGATAGTTGATTACCTGAGGAAAGCTATAAAAGAAGATGGCCTTACTTCGCTTGTTGCCTGGGGGTTTGATTCTCTGCTAATAGAAGACCTTGAAAAGACCTTTTCAGCTGAAGAGCTTGACACAATAAACAACGATATTCCGATCTGTATTATTGATACTACCATTCATCAGGTTTACGCAAATCACAAATGCCTGGAAATCTCAGGATACACTGATAGTACTGATATAGTCGGAGTTGATAAAGATAAACATGGTAAACTTACCGGAGTATTAAAAGAGCTTAAAGCTATTGAACCGGTTTTTTCTAAATTGCTAAAAATAAATGATGATTTTTTGATTAATGGATTTAATATAGCAGCTCAAGCAGCTGTTAATGCCGGAGTAACAACAATTTCAGACTTGGCTGTAGGCTTGATGCCTGGTGCTTGGAAGGTTTTATGCAACCTGACAAATGATGTTGATTTTCCTGTAAGAGTTTCTAATTACGTTATGTATAATATTGTTGAAGAGCTTGGTGGTCCTAAACATTTTCTCTCCATAAAAAACGAAATTAATAAGAGTGGTAATTTGAATTTAAATTTAAATGGAATAAAGCTACTGGTCGATGGTTCTCTGCAAACTCTGACGGCATTAATGAAATGGCCATACTATTATTCTACATTAAAAAACGGTATTCAAAATATTGAATTTGATGAGTTGTACAAATATCTGCAAAACTACACGATTCATGGAATTCAGGCTTCTATTCACACAAATGGAACAGGTGCAATTGAAGTAGCAGTTAACACGATAAAGCAAATAATGCGTAATTTTACTGATATTGAAGCCAGGTTTCGCCTGGAACATTGCCAGTCGGTCTCCGAGGAACAACTTGAAGAAATGGTCAGATATAATATCATTCCGAATTTTTATCCATTAAACCTTCATTATTGGGGAGATTTTCATGCTGAAACTTCGATGGGACCTGATCTTGTAAAGTTAATGAATCCTTTAGGATCAGCAAAAAGAAACGGTTTAAAATATGCTATTCATACTGATTGCCCCGTCGTTCCTTTAGATCCAATAAAAAGTATATGGGCAGCAGTCAATAGAACATCAATTTCAGGTGAAGTGTATGGTTCGGCAGAAAGAGTTTCTGTACACGATGCATTGAAGGCGGTAACAATTAATGCAGCGTATATTCTAAAAGAAGAAGAAAGTAAAGGGTCACTTGAAGTAGGTAAATTAGCAGATATGACAGTTCTAGATAAAAACATTTTAGATATGGACCCTGCATTGATAACCGAAGCAAGAGTTGTTTCCACTATTAAAAATGGCCACTCCTTCAAACCCGTTTAAAAACTAGAGGTTATCTCTTATCAGTTTTGACATATTTTGATTGTTCAGCTTACGTATACTTCATGGTAAAAGTGGCTGGCAGATATTGTCAGCTGATAAGATTTATTTTTGTAAGATCATGAAGTATAGACTTGACTGCAAGTATCATAAGGAATATTGAAAAAATCCATCCGATAATCTGAAGGTATGAAGGTTTGATAACTTTGCAAACAAGTTGAGTTGCCAGCATTGCGATAAAATTTAATAGAAGAATTACAAGTGCTATTTTAAATGTAAGCATTTCTGCACTTCTCAGATCAGTATAATGAAGGCTTCTAGCTGCCAGAATCACTGTTACTCCGGCTGGTGTTATAATTACAGGGGCAATAAGATAGTATGTAATTTGCTTTAGACTTAAGGTTTTTTTGTTCTGAATATTGAGCATTGAAACAAAATCTATCTGAGTGGGATTGAGTTGAACTAACGCCAATCCCTGAAGAAACATTATAATTCCCCCTGTTAGAGAAATAGCAGTACTTGAAAGCTCCCATTTATTTATAAGCTGCATACCAAAAACAACCAGAAATAGTATAATTGTTCCAGATATTATTTCAGCATGAATTGCTATTTTAATTCTGTCTTTCATGGACAGATGTTCTGTTAGCTGGTGAAAAGGGAGAATAATCTTAACTGGGCCGAGTGTTATAAAAAAGATGAAAAATAATTCATATATATTTAGATTGAAAGTTCCGTGCATTTAGTGTTATTCTCCGTTAGTTTGAATTATATATACACCAGACGAAATGATTTTTGAAAAATAATCAAAATACCTTCAGTATAATTATCTGCAAAATAAAGCTGTAATGCTCTTGTAAATTATTTATTAAGTTATTATCATTATATCAGTAATGGAAGATAAAAAAAAGAGAAATGGTGAAAAAAGTGTATAATCAAGTCACAAAAACATTTACTTTTAATAATGCTGATTTTTATCAGCAGGCTACTTCCTGCTTAAATTTCCTCCTTCTAAATAACTTACTCGGTCTATCACTCAACGATAGTTCTGCTGAGGGAGGTTTTGTATAGATTAAAGGAGATCAATTAATTTTTATATAAAAATCCCGCAGCCGGGCAATCGGTTGCGGGATTTTTTTTTAACTAATTCAAGTTATATAACAACAAAAGAGAGAAAGGGATAATTAAAGATGAAGACGATAAAGGTGTTTGATACAACTTTGAGAGATGGTGAACAGGCCGCCGGCAGTAGATTGGGAATTCATGCAAAACTGGAAATAGCAAGACAATTGGAAATACTTAATGTTGATATTATTGAAGCCGGTTTTCCTATATCTTCACCGGAAGATTTTAAAGCCGTTAAAACTATTGCCGAGAAAATCAGAGGCCCGATCATATGTGGATTAACACGAGCTGTCCCCAAAGATATTGATGTTTGTGCTGAAGCGTTAGAAGGTGCAGCACGTTCCCGCATACATACTGGTATCGGTGTTTCGGATATTCATATTGCCGGAAAGTTCAGAGATATAAAATATGGTAGAACTATGCGGGATAAGAGGAAAAAAATTATAGATATGGCCGTAACTGCGGTGATGCACGCTAAAAAATATACTAATGATGTGGAATTTTATGCTGAAGATGCGGGCAGGGCTGAGCAGGCATATCTGTTTGAATTTGTGAAAGCAGTTATTGATGCCGGCGCTACAGTAGTGAATATTCCTGATACCACTGGGTATGCAATACCTGAACAGTTTGGAGAGCTGATATATGGAATAAAAACTAAAGTGAGTAATAGTGATAAAGCTGTTATAAGTGTGCATTGTCATAATGACCTTGGTATGGCTGTAGCAAATTCATTGGCAGCTGTAAAAAACGGGGCAGGGCAGGTAGAAGGAACAATGAACGGTATTGGCGAGCGTGCAGGAAATGCTGCTATTGAAGAAATTGTTATGGCAATGAAAACTCGTCCAGATTATTTTAATGTGAATTGTGATATTGTTACAAGTGAATTTTATAAGACAAGTCGAATGGTCGCAGAGAGGCTTGGTATGCCTATTCCGCAGAACAAGGCTGTTGTAGGTAAAAATGCATTTGCTCATAGTTCCGGCATACATGTTGACGGTTTTCTGAAAGAGAGAGAAACATACGAAATAATTCGCCCTGAGGACGTAGGGTTCCCAAAGAGTAAGGTTATCTTAACTGCCAGGACCGGTCGACATGGCGTGAAGCATCGTTTGGAAGAGCTTGGATATACTTTTTCTTCTCAGGAAATAGAACAAATTTATATACGCTTTTTAAAAGTAGCTGACAAAAAACAGGAAGTCTTTGATGAAGACCTGGCTGCGATTGTTAACGATGAAATACATGACGTTGAAGAAAAATACAAACTTGACTATATACATACTGTTATTGGTAGAAACACGGCACCATCTGCTACTGTGTGGATGATAGTCAAGAAAAAAACGGTACAGGGCTCTGCATGCGGTGATGGGCCTGTTGATGCTGTTTTCAAGGCGATTAACGGTATAGTTGGCGAGTCATACAAACTCATAGAATATGCTATAAATGCGGTCAGCGGGGGAACTGATGCTATGGGGAACGTTATTGTTCATCTGCAGAAAGACGAATTAACTGTAATCGGCCGTGGCGCATCTACCGATATAGTAGAAGCAAGCGCAAAAGCATATATTAATGCCATAAATAAGCTTTGTAGTTATAGTAAATGAATTAGTGATTTAGAAATTTAAAATCACCAGATCACTAAATCACTAAATTCAGTATGCCTTCAGCGGCGCGGATTCCGCTTGCCCATGCTCCGGTTATTCCTCGGGATGTGCCGGCTCCGTCACCGATTAGGTATATATCATCTGTTACGCCAAATGAATTATTGATAAACTGTGGTTTATTTGCGTACATTTTAATTTCTGGATAATACATGATCGTGGATGGATGAAGTATGCCCGGCATTATTGAGTCAAGAAGTTTCATTGAACCCCAGATATCACGCATTATTTTTGAAGGTACGGCCAATGCCAAGTCTCCAGCACATGCTACACATGAAGGTTTGAAATCATATAGATCTTCATTGAAAGTTTCCATCCTAGATCTTTTATTAGCTCTGAAATCACCAACTCTTTGCATAATAGGTTTTCCGCCGCCTATTTCATTTGCAAGACGGGCTAGAAATACTGCCATCTGCTGGCCACTTCTAACAGGTGCTTCCAAACCTATTGTTTTTAGCAATGCAAAATTAACCAGGCCGTTATCACCTCGCTCTTTTGAGAGAGCATGGCCGTTAACAATGAAAAAGTCTTTATACTTTTCTTTGACAACAAGAGCATGACCGGAATTTGTGCAGAACGTTCTGGTCTTATACGGGAAATAGAATTTTGGATCATAGTAATCTTTAACAATCTGATAATTTTCTGAGCGGGTTTCTATCCTTACCCCGACGTCCAGTGTGTTGTCAATATAAGGTACATCCAGATCGTTCATTATTTTCTGCAGGAAAGAGAAACCTTTACGGCCCGGCGCAATAATCAGTTTTTTGTAATAGAGTTCGGTTTCATCTTCTAGGAGTAGTATTTTTTTCCCAGGATCTTTTATTTCTTTAACGGCAGTATTAAGCCGTACTTCTACACCTAGCTTTTCCAGTTGAGCAAGCAGTCCCTGAATTAAAAATCTACTTTTATCTGTGCCTACATGTGACTGTTTGATATTAAAAAGACGTGTATTAACTTTTTGTGCACGTTTTTGGTAATTCTCAATATTGTATCGCTCAATGAATTTAGGTTTTAAATGTTTTTCTACTATTTTCAGTAATCGTTCTGCTTCAGATTCTTCCCAGCATTCCTCTGTAAAACCTATGGGATATGTATAATTTTGTTTGCAGTCATTTAAAAGGCCACCGGAACATATTCTTTCTTTTTCCAGAAGAAGTATTTTTAACGCACTGTTTTTTTCTATAAGTTCAAATGCTGCCCCAAGCCCTGCCGGACCTGAACCAACTATAATAATATCATAAGTCATATTTTTACCCGTACTTTTATGTATAATAATATCGTGTATATTAGCCCCTAAACCTTAGTTTTTAAAGGATATATAGGATGAAATCGCTAGGAATAGCCATTATTGTTTTTGGCGGAATATTAATTATTACTGGACTTATATTTGTGTTTTCTGATAAAATACCGTTTTTAGGTAGGTTGCCAGATTGATATTTTGAGTGGTTTTAAATTAGAAGAGAATCTATTGGATATAGTACAGCAATATTTAAAAGTACCTGATAAATAGGTATAATAAATGCAGTGGATTAGTTGTACGAGGCACATTGACTCCATTTTTGGTGGCCGAGTATCTTTCGTCACTTTGATTATGCTATGGAGAAACTGTGCTAAAAGAAAATGACATTATACATTAGATGTCAGGATGATGTTGCCATCCTGGCTAAATGTTGATGGAAACTGAAAAATCTATTAAGGTTCTATATTCAGTTCTCTCACAGCTAAAAATCGAAGTTCATACAAAAGAAAAAAGGTACATTGGAAAGAACTGATCAAGGAATTTCTTTTTTTAGGATATTATTTTAAATCTAATCTTAAACTGCTGCAGTTTTCAAAGGAAAACTTAAAACGACTCGTATCAAATTCAATTTACTTTTTGAGCATATGCAGGCAGAAGTCACCTCCGAATTTATCGTCTGCATTGGCCTTAACACCTGTGATAATCCCTTGAAATCTTCTAAATTGAAAATTTTAAATTATAATTTATTGATAGCATATAAAGTGCCATTATATTATAATGTAATTGTAAATCAATCTTATCGTTATTCAAGGTCCCTGGGCTAAATGTATGCAAGTGTGCGCCCTTTACTTAAAACTTGGGACGGCAACAATAAAGTATAATCAGGTGATATAAATGAAATATGATAAACCTAGTATCTATGCTTTACGTGATACCATCCATACCATTTGTAACGCCGGGACCACGGCGGTGACCGGTGATCTGGGCTTCTCCTGCACTGCTGGTGATGAAAACGTAGGTCAAGCATGCAGTTCATATGGCTCAGGTGCAGTCGGTGACGCCCCTGCCTCGGGTCTGGGTTGTGTCAGCGGTTCTGGAGCTGTCGTGACTGGGAAGAAGTTCAGCTGCAATAACGGTTATGGGCCCTACTCAGAT
>CAZVCD010000119.1:0-7839 GCA_964625675.1 uncultured Victivallales bacterium
CTCCATGATGTAGGTAAACCGATAACATTCAAACTTGATGAAAACAATATAGAACGATTTATTTTTCACTCGGAAAAAGGCGCACTTCTAGCCGAAAAGATATTAAAGAGATTAAAATTCCCACAAAGGACTATCACAAATATATGCTTTGCTATAAAAAACCATATGCGGTTTTCCACAGCTAAAGAAATGCGTGCCGCTAAATTAAAACGTTTAATTGCAGAACCGACTTTCCCGCTTGAACTAGAGCTTCATCGAATAGACTGTGCATGTAGCAATAAACTGACAGACAATTTCACCTTTTTGCTGGATACTGTTTTTGAACAAAAAGGTGAGACCAAACTGCCCCCCCCTCTGATAACAGGCAAAGATCTCATAGAACTTGGTTTAAAACCATGCCCGAAATTTGGAAAAATACTGAAAATCATTGAGGAAAAACAAATAGAAAAAGAACTTTCTTCAAAAGAGGAAGCTGTTAAATGGATAACAGCTAACTATCCTCAAGATTAATCGTTAAAAAGTTCTGCACGTAAAAACTTTTCCCCGCTGTTCGTTATAATTACTCTCCCGTCGCATCACTATTAGGGGATTTTTGTGATCTCTGTTGATTTGGCCTGTGCTGATTTTGTTTCTGTTGCTTATTATTTCTATCACTCTTTTTTCTAAATTTCTTAGCTTCCTTTTTATCTACTACTCCATCATTATTTCGATCTGCTTTTTTCTCCCAGGGCTTATCTACCTGTGATTTTTGCTGTCTAAAAGCTTGCTTTTCATTTTTACCTACTACTCCATCATTATTTTTATCAGCTTTACGTTCCCATTTAGAATCAACCTTTGAGCGTTTCTTTCCTGACTGTCTATATTCTTTTTTATCTACTCTACCATCATTGTTTTTATCAGCTTTACGCTCCCATTTAGAATCAACTTTGGACTGACGTTTACTATAGTTCTGCCTGCTTTTTTTATTGTTCTTTCCACCTTTTTTACTATAATTTTTTTTATTCCGTTTTTTTGAAGATTTACCTGACTTGTGTGATCTTCCCGATTTGCCGGAACCACTCTTAATTTGCTGGCCCTTTCCTCCTGGCTGAGCAATCATTACTGTTGAGATTAAACACACCAAAATAGCGATGATTGAAATCCTAAGTTTTTTCATACTTGTTCTCCTCTTTTTTTAAAAAAACATTAACGACAGTTCAAAATATATTCTCTTTTTATGAGTCTAAGTATAGACAAATACCCTAAATTGACTATACAAAATTATATGGTACAACTCTTATTCTAGCAATATATATTTAGTAAGATCAACCTATTTTTTATTATTCCCAAAAACTATTCTGTCAGAAATATAAAAAGACAAATCCCATACTTTGTCAAAAATAGTTTTAAAAAGCATATTGTTATATTAAGTAATTCATAGTAAAATGTAATTGAGTATTTTTTTAGTGCAAAAAAAATCTTTTTAAGCCTTTAAAATATGCTAAAAACTACCAGCATAAAAAAACATTCCTATTAAATACTGTTTTTGGCAATATTAAGTTAAACTTGTTTTTCAATTACAAATAAATCAGCCTAGCTGTAATACATAATACCAGACCGGCTGAACAAATGTCTCAATTAATAAATTAGTAGCAAATAATATTATAAACGGAGGAAAGATGAAACCATCAGTACGCTTGAAATTCCAGCAGATTGTAATTTTACTAATCATAATTTGTATTATAGGGGTAATAGGAGCCTGTAAAAATAAGAACAACGAAGGAGAAATCGCTCCTCCTTCAGTTATCGTTGTTCCTGCATTTGAACAGAGCGTTATAGAGTCAATGAATATAGTAGGGCAGGTTGTTGCAAAGGAAAGCGTCTATTTACGTGCCAGAGTCAGAGGGTTTCTTGAAAAAAGAAATTTTAATCAAGGCAGCTTTGTTCGAACAAAAGAGCTGTTGTTTCAACTTGAAAAAACTGAATATGAAGCCCAGGTTGAAGCTGCTAAAGCTCAACTGGATACAGCCAAAGCCAACCTTAAAAACGACACTATTGACTATGAACGCCAGAAATATCTCGCAAACAAAAACGCTGTGGCCAAAAGAATTCTTGATAAGGCCGCCGCTCAGAAAGCAATATCTGAAGCCAGTATTTTATCCGCTAAAGCCGTTTTAAAAGAAGCAAAACTGGACTTAAGTTATACGAACATAAGCTCGCCTTTTAACGGTCGGATCGGACTCGCAAAATACAGTGTAGGCAACGTTGTAGGACCAAACAGTGAACCTCTGGCGTATATTGTAATGATTGATCCCATAGAAGTAGAATTTAACCTTACCGAATCCTTTATTACAACTATACATCAGGAAGAATATAGTGGCAAAAAACACCCTGATCAGAAAAGCAAAAAAAAACCCTCAGTAAAAGAAATTGCTGTAAAACTGACTCTATCCAATGGAACAAAATATGCAGAAGATGGTATTATTAATTTTTTTGACAATGTTATTAATTCAATGACAGGTACAATAAAAATGCGTGCTGTTTTTAAAAATAAAAAAGCCATTTTGCTCCCGGGAGCATATGTAACAGTGGGTCTGCAGCGCCGCGACAAAGTAACTAGACTGCTTATCCCTCAGGCGGCAATCCAGGAAGATCAGGCAGGTAGATTTGTTATGCAGGTTGATAAAAATAATATTGTTACAAAGCAGGAAATCAAAACAGGAACCATTTACGGAATTAATATTGTTGTAAAATCAGGACTTAAAACGGGTGATTTAATTGTAACAGAAGGACTTCAAAAAATAAGAACCGGTATTAAGGTTGATCCGAAAAAAGAGAAAGAAACACAGCAAGGAACCAAAAATGATTCTGCTGATAAAGAAGCAAAAAAGAAGCCGGCAGAACCTTCTAAAGATAACGAAACTACAGGTAAAAAAGCTGAACTTGCGACTGAAAAGAATAAAAAAACAGAAGAAAATCTCGCAAATAAACCAATTGAAAAGACTGAGAATAAAGAAAAACAACCTAAACAGAACTGAGGATAACCACACATGATTAGTAAATTTTTTATTCACAGGCCTAAATTTGCATTTGTAATATCTATCGTTTTCTGTATCGCAGGTTTTATTGCAATACATGTACTGCCTGTTTCACAGTATCCGCAAATTGTTCCTCCACAGGTCTCTGTTACCAGCACATATCCCGGAGCAAATGCATCCACTGTTGAAAAAACAGTTATTACTCCCCTGGAAGCACAGATAAACGGCGTTGAAAATATGATTTATTTTTCCTCAAAAAGCGCCAACGATGGAAGTGCTATAATAGATGTCACCTTTGGAATCGGCACTGACCCAAACATGAACACGGTAAATACAAATAACCGTGTTGCTATAGCAACGCCTCAGCTTCCCGAAGAAGTAAAAAGGCAGGGAGTTACCGTAAAGCAGAAATCCAGCCAGATTCTTATGATATTAAATATAATATCTCCATCAAATAAATACGACGAAATATTTCTAAGCAATTATGCCTCTCTCAATATCCGTGATGTGATTGCCAGGGTACCTGGAGTCAGTGAAGCAACAGTTTTAGGCGGGCAGGATTACTCTATGAGAATATGGCTTAATCCAAATACAATGACCAGCTTGAAAATTTCAACTTCTGAAGTGATTGATGCTATCAAGGATCAGAATATTCAGGTAGCAGCAGGCCAGATCGGAGCCGCTCCTTCAGGTAAAGACCAACAATTTCAATATACAATTCAGACAAAAGGCAGACTTACATCAGTTAAAGAATTTGAAAACATTATCATAAGGGAAAATAATGACGGTTCGGTTGTAACTATGGCCGACTTAGCAAGAGTGGAACTTGGTTCTACTACCTACTCTGCTTACGGACAGCTTAACGGCAAACCCTCAGCCAATCTTGCAGTATTCCAACTGCCTAACGCCAATGCAATAGATGTTGCCAATACAGTTAAAGCCGAATTAAAAAAACTTTCAAGCCGTTTTAACAAGGATATCGACTGTGTAGTACTTTACGATACCACAGACTTTGTAAATGCTTCAATTCATGAAGTACTAGAAACTCTTTATATTGCAGTATTTTTGGTAATATTGATTGTTTTTATTTTTCTTCAGGACTGGAGATCTGCAATGATACCGACTATTGCAATTCCAGTTTCGTTAATCGGAACATTTGCATTTATGCTGGCATTGGGATACACAATCAATACAGTCTCACTTTTCGGTCTCATACTGGCGATAGGGATAGTAGTGGATGATGCGATAATTGTTGTTGAAAATGTAAATAGAATTATGGAAGAAGAAGGTTTGGATTCTATAAAAGCCACTGAAAAGTCAATGGATCAGGTTACCGGACCAATAATAGCTACTACACTTGTTCTTCTAGCAGTATTTGTTCCGGTTGCCTTTTTACCGGGTATTACAGGAGAATTGTACAGGCAGTTTGCCGTTACAATTTCGATTTCTGTGCTTATTTCATCTGTGAACGCACTTACACTCAGTCCGGCTCTTTGCGCCTCTTTACTGAAGGCGGGACATAAAAAGAAATTTATTCTATTTATCTGGTTTGATAAAGGTTTGGCTTGGGTAACAAAAAAATATAACAAATATGTGGCAATTACTATAAGAAGACTGACATTTGTAACTGCTTTTTTCCTGTGTCTTCTCGGTGCCATATATTATATATACGGTTCTCTGCCAACCGGCTTCATACCCAATGAAGACCAGGGTGCATTTATGGTAAATGTTCAGCTTCCTACCGGAGCATCTCTTAACAGGACTGGCAAAGTAATGAATAGGCTCAATGACTTAATGCTAAAAACAGAAGGTGTGGCAAATGTAATATCTATTTCAGGATATTCACTGCTGTCCGGAACATCTTCATCAAACACAGGGTTTGCCATTGCTGTACTTGATAACTGGTCTAAACGAACTAAACCGGAACTTTCAGCCGTATCTCTAATTGATAAACTCAACATTGAATTAGCTAAAATTCAGAATGCAAAAATATTCGCATATAACCTTCCGCCAATCCAGGGACTTGGCAGCGGCGGAGGTTTTGAGTTTATTCTCCAGGATGAAACTGGAAACAACCCACAGAGACTGGCAGAAGTCTTACGTGAGGTAATACTCAGGGCGAATAAAAGCCCGGTTATTTCTTCGGCATTCAGCACTTATGAAGCAGATGTTCCTCAAATATTTCTGACTATAGACAGATTGAAAACTAAAAAACTTGGAATCCCGCTTTCTGATATATTTAATACTCTCCAAACTTTCCTTGGATCAATTTATGTAAATGACTTCAACAAATTTGGAAAAGTATATAAAGTATATCTCCAGGCAGAGACTCAATTCAGAAGTAAAGTGGAAGATATATACGACCTGTATACAAAAAACAAAGACGGAGATATGGTACCTTTAAAAACTCTTCTAACCACCAAAACCATTCTCGGCCCTCAGGTTATCAACCACTATAACATGTTTGCTTCAGCAACAATTAACGGAGATACAGCACATGGTTATAGTTCCGGGCAGGCTATAAAAACTATGGAGCAAATAGCGAAAAAAACGCTTCCGGACGGTATGACTTACTCCTGGACAGGTACCGCATATCAGGAAATTATTGCGGGAAATATGGTAATTGTGATTTTTATCCTCGCCCTTATTTTTATATATCTGTTCTTGGTCGCACAATATGAAAGCTGGACAATCTCAATGGCAGTTATGCTCTCTGTCCCTGTTGCCATGTTCGGTGCTGTTCTGGGACTAAAAGTTACCGGTATTGCAAATAATATTTATGCTCAAATAGGTTTTGTTTTAATGTTCGGTATGGCCACAAAAACTGCTATTCTTGTTGTTGAATTCGCCAAGATTCAAAGAGAAACCGGCAAACCTATTTTGGAGTCAGCAGAATATGCCGCTCATACACGTTTCCGTGCTGTTTTAATGACCGCTTTCTCTGCTCTTCTTGGCTTTCTACCACTCCTAATTGCAACCGGAGCAGGCGCAAACAGCCGGCATTCTCTTGGTGCATCTGTAATGGGGGGTATGATTTCGGCCACTATACTCGGAACTCTGTTTGTTCCTTCGTTTTATGTTCTTATTCAGTCTATAGTTGAGTTCAAATGGAAAAAAGATAAAAAGATAAAGCCTAAAAACTCAAGAAAAAATATATGGAGATAGAGCTATGAATAAACCGTTAATTGCTATTACAGGTGCCAGTTCCGGTATTGGCGAAGCTGCAGCAAAAACCTTCTCATCGCAGGGATACCCATTACTACTGCTCGCACGCAGAGTTGAAAAACTTAAAGCATTAAATCTTCCTAACACCATCTGCGCAAAAGTAGATGTAACAAATTTAGAAAGTTTTAAACAAGCCATAGCCAAAGCTGAAAAGCAATATGGTCCACTAGACTGTCTTATCAACAACGCCGGTCTCATGCTGTTAGGCCAAGCTGATACACAGGATCCTACAGAATGGCAGAAAATGTTTGATGTCAACGTAATGGGAGTTCTTAACGGCATCCATTCAGTGCTTGCATCAATGAAAGATAAAAAACACGGTACCGTAATTAATGTAAGCTCTATAGCTGGAAGAAAAACCTTCCCTAATCACGCGGCTTACTGCGGTACTAAATTTGCTGTACATGCTATGACAGAAAATATTCGCGAAGAAGTTGCGCCTTTTAATGTTCGCTTTATAACTATAGCTCCAGGGCCTGTAGAAACAGAACTGCTAAGCCATACAACTTCCGGTGAAATTATTGATGGATATCAAGACTGGAAAGAAAGTATCGGCGGCGCACTTACCCCTATGGATATAGCAAGTGCCATCAACTACGCATACAGTCAGCCTCAAAACGTCTGCATCAGGGAAATTGTCATTGCACCAACAAGACAGGAACCGTAGATAATCAGTATTCCCATGAGCAACATTAAACTATGTACGCCGGTTAATATTGTAAAACCGGAAATGACTTTCTCTTACGAATCTGTTATTTCCGGCATAGGCTCATGTTTTGCTCAATATGTAATGGAACATTTTGAAAAGCTCGGTTTTAATACTGCTTATAATCCAAACGGAATAGTATATAACGCCGTGTCAATAGCAAAATCGCTTGACTATATTGTAAATGATAAAGACTATGAACCTTGCAGTTTTATTAATCATAATGGTCTCTGGCACAGCTGGGAACATCATGGTTCGTTTTCTGCACCTGAACTATCACAACTAAAATCAAATATCAGTAGGACTAAATCAGATTTCAGAATAAAAATGTCTGAATCTGATATTTTTATTCTAACCCCCTCCTCTTCTGTTGTCTACTGCTTGACAGATCCATATACCATAACAGCTAACTGTCACAAGTATCCCGGAAAATATTTCGAAAGAAAGATACTTAGCCCAACTGATAGCTTAGAAGCTCTATCAGGAAGCATAAAAAATATCAGAAAGATTAATAAAAAATGTCTGATAATCATTACACTTTCCCCCGTCCGCCATTACCCGGGAGATTTAACATTAAATGCCCGTAGCAAAGCAAACCTGTTATCGGCAATTCATCAATGCGTTGATGAATTTGACAAAGTTGAATATTTTCCTTCGTACGAAATATTGCTGGATGAATTAAGAGACTACAGATTTTTTAATGAAGATATGCTACACCCTACCGACCTTGCAAGAAAATTTATCTTTCAAAAATTTATTTCTGCATATTTCTCTACTGACTGCCAGAAAATCCTTGTAAAAAAAGAAAAAATATTAAAGTCACAACAACACAGACCAACTAATTAGTAATCAGCTGTGCCGCCAAGGCGAAGCTTGGTAATCGGTAATTAG
>CAZVCD010000120.1:0-7813 GCA_964625675.1 uncultured Victivallales bacterium
GTTCTTCATGAACTATGTCATTTGGTTGAATATAATCATACAGATAAATTTTATTTTCTAATGTCAAAGTATATGCCCGACTGGCAGAAACAGAAAGAAGCATTAAATAAAAATGCTGAATTGAGCCTATAACCATGATTAGTGTAGACATATAGCTAATTATAAATGTATTTTATACTCTCAATCATGATTTTTTTGTAATATCTCTTATTACTCCAAAATCAACTGTATTACCCTTATTGTCTCTATCTCTAAAAGTTGAAGTTTGAACTTTTATTATTGAATCATCCGGACGGATAATTCTGAATGTCATGATGAATGAAATTCTGCCATTTTTACTTTACTACTCCGAATTTAAATCTGCCTTTTTCTAGGATTTTATCGTATCCAGCTGAATCATCGATTGAACAGAGGACTTTCTCGGGATTATCAGTTGTCCAGGCCGTGATGATTTCGCCGACAAAGATTGTATGATCACCAGTCAGAAGTTTATCTACAAGTTTGTATTCGTAGTTGGCACCTGCATTTTTAATGATAGGAGCTGAAACATTTTCTGCTTTTCCCAGTTTTAAATTAGGTAATAAATCAAATTTATTGACTTTATTACCAGAACTTGTTCCACAGAAATAAGTTTCTTCAGCAAGTTCTTTTCCCGGCCATGAAATGACAAATTCACCAGTCTCGGAAATAGCTCTATGGGTGTAATGTTTGTTGTAAACACTGATAGCAAGCATTGGCGGTTCTTTGGATGTTAACATTTTCCAGCCTATCGAGCAGATATTAACTTTTTTATAATTTGTTACGACCCAGACAATCCGTTCCGGACGTTTGCATATCTTATGACATAATTTTCTATCAACAATTTTCATATTTATACCTTTTAATTTGTTATCAGAGTTTATCAGTGTGCATCAGTGGTTCAATCTTTCCTATCAGTAATGTCTCTTATTACTCCAAAATCAACTACATTGTTATTTTCATCAATATCTCTGAAGCTTGAACTTTGAAGTTTTCTTACTGCACCGTCAGAGCGAATTATTCTATAAGTTCTGAACATAGGAAATTCATCCCTTTCAATAGCCTCTCTTTCAGCATTTCTGTCATCTGGATGTATAAAATCCAGCCATTTCTTTGCACCTTTAAACTCTTCAGGTGACCTTCCCCATATCTTTCCCAGGGCATCGCTGATAAACAGATATTTAGCATCCGGCGGTGGAGTGCAAATCCAAACTAAGTCGTTTACTTTTTCAATAACATCTTTTAACAACCTCAAAGTTGTTGAATTTTCATTTTCTTCAGTAATATCTCTTATTATACCATATCTTATACCACGTTTTCTCAATCCCAGATCAGAAAAAATCTGTTCTTCAATCCAGACAATTTTATCATTGAGCAGCAATCTGTATTTTAAAGATGTTATTTTAGTTTTATTAGATCTACTTTTCCACCAAGTAGGATCATTAAGAGATTCTTTCCATTCAATGTAACTTAGTTTATCTTGGGGATGTATAAAGGAAGTATAAACTTCAGGGTGTTTGGTAAAATGTTCATTAGAAATATTTAGATATTTCTCATAATAATCCGTAACAATATCAAGTTTTTTCCCATAATTGCTGGATATCCAAATAGAGTAAGGGACTTTATTAATGATATCCAATAACATAGTCTGATATTTATCTGCTATTACTTTACTTGTTCTGTCTTCGATTACTCCAAACTGCATATTGTTTTCTAAATAGCATTTTTCTCTTATGTACTTGGTACTGCCATCTGCTGTAATTATCTTATAATCAATTGGGTCTTCCCATATCATTTTTTTATAAAATTTCTGTACTCTATCTTTATCCTCAGGATGAGTTACTTTATCCAGCCAAAATTTAACATTATTATGGAAATGTTTAATTTTATATCCGGTAATTTTATCTATAGAATTACTTATAAATGAAAAACTGTTCTGCTTTTTACGATCCTTTATCCATAACACGTCCTGTGAAATATTTATTGCCTCTTCAAGCTGCTTATACCTAGAAACAGCTACTGATTTATCTGTAATATCTTCAATTGATATAGCTATCCCTGAAATTGTACTGTTCTCGTTATATAATGGTTTACCAGAGAAATACCCTTGTCGTTTTCCTTTTGTTTCTGGAAGATTAATTTCATAATTGGATATTTTTTCACCTTTAAGTATTCGCTGTTCAAGTATTTGAATAGATTTGAATTCAATGCTTGTGAAAAGGCTGGAATTATTTTTCCCGATTAATTTATTGGCAGGTAACTGTACCGAATCTTGATATGCCGTATTTACATAGCTATACCTTAAATGTGAATCCTTTTTATAAATTAGGGTCTGAATATTGTTGACAATATTCTCAAGTTCTTTTTTCTCTCTTTTAAGAGTGCTTATATATTTTCTTTGTTCTGTAAGTTCGTGCTGCATATCTTCAATATATAGTCTGTCCTCAATTGAAAGAGGAGAATGTATGTCATTTGCTACGCTCCAGGTCTCTTTTTGATCATGAAGTTCTGTTTTAATATCAGATATTTCAGCTAAGTCTACATGAAGAATTTTAGCAAGCTCTCTTATATCAGAAAGGCATGGTTTCTGCTTTCCTTTTTCCCATGCCCATATTGTTACTCTGTGTTTATTTAGAGACAATGATATTTCTTTTACTGATATATTTTTATGTTCTCTGATAGTTTTAAATCGTTTAAAATAAAATTTCATAATCTCCTCAATGTAATTAACAATTACTTATTTGGTAAAAAATAAAATATATGTAATGAAACACAACGCAAATGTATTTGTAACCATATTCTTTTCAATTGTCAAATCATTAAAAAAGTGAAAATTACCCTCTTAGATTAAAACACCTAAAAAAGAGAGGTAAAGCAAAAATGATCAAAAAAACTAAAAACGAGCTTTTAGTTGAAAAGGTTCAAACAGCTAAAAGTAAGGCAATCAGCCTTTCAATGTCTCCACCCTTAAATGAAATAA
This sequence comes from uncultured Victivallales bacterium, assembly GCA_964625675.1. Classification (GTDB taxonomy): domain Bacteria; phylum Verrucomicrobiota; class Lentisphaeria; order Victivallales; family GWF2-38-69. The sequence goes on from CAZVCD010000120.1 coordinate 2,999, forward strand.
GGGAAGTATTGGTAATTCTAAAAACAAAAGGAATGTCTGTAGCAAAAATAACAGATTTTCTTAGGAAGGAAGACTTTAAGTATAGTCGGGGTCAAGTCAGATATTATCTAATGAATAATCCTGTGTCGCTACATGAATTGTCAAACATTCAATTCTAAACAAGACAGGAAGGAAAGAATGAAAACTTCTATCAGGCTGTTATTCACATGTGCGGTTTTAGCAATAGTTGTTATTACTGGCTGTACTAATATCCCTAAAAGCTCACCCATGGCAAAAATTAAATATGGAATGAGCAGGGGTGAAGTTATAGATATTCTTGATACTCCCACTGAAATTCAACAAGAAAAGACATGGAGAAAAACTCTTGTTCCATGGAAGACCGTCAATGACTTTCGAACTGTGTATTTCTATAATGGCTTAGGGAGCATTGAGTTTGATCGTGACGGATCAAGGGTAGTTCGGGATATTACCTATTCAGGAATCACCAAAGGAGGATTTTTTAAATGATAAAATTATCTAAGACTGAAAAACTGAAACTTCTTGAAGAAACATTACGGCTAAAAATAAAAGGTCAGAATCATGTTATACCAGAGATTGTTCAGGTACTTCTTAACGGAGAGTTTGGTTTAAAATCAAAGGACAGACCTAAAGGTTCATTTCTGCTTTTGGGTCCAACAGGTGTTGGTAAAACAGAAATCACTTTAACATTTAGCAACTACCTTTTTGGAAAAGGTCAGCTTCATAGATTTGATATGTCTGAATTCATGCACTTTGACAGTATCAAAGAATTCAGGGGCGATGAGTTAGGGCATATTGGGAGACTTGAAGAAGTCCTGCAAAAACATAGTAGTGGAGTTCTGCTCTTCGATGAAATGGAAAAAGCTGATAAAAGGATTTTGGATTTATTCCTGCAAATATTAGATACAGCAACTGTAACACTTGCTAAAGGGGCTAAATATAATCTTTCAAATTTCTACATAGTTTTTACTTCCAATATTGGTTCAGGAAGAATCAAAGATTCAAAATACTTAACATACGGGAGGATAAAAAAAGCCATAACTCTAGAATTGAGGTCAGTACTTCGACCTGAATTTATTGCTAGAATATCAAATATATGTGTTTTCAGAAAACTTGAATATGATGTTCAAATAAAAATAGCTGAAAATATGCTGAATGCGGAGATAAAACGTATAAAACATCTTGGTCATAATCTCTCATATGATAACAGCCTACTTAATTATGTGATAAGAAACGGCATTGATAGGAATATGGGAGCAAGGCCTTTAAGAAACTGTATTGAAACAACTGTCCAGGCTGCTGTTTCAAACAGGTTACTTAACGGGATGGTGGTTGATGGAATAATCCAAGCTGATTTAAAAAATAATTCAATACAGCTTTGCAATAATTAATTTGAAAGGGATATGAAATGTTTATTAAGAAAATTTACAAATGGTATGTAACTCTAGTCATGTTTTTTACTTCAACTTTTATATTTGCGGCAGACGAAGGAACAACGCTTAAAGATGGTATTGGAACACTTCAGGGAATTATGTATGTAGTTTCTGTGCCATGGTGTCTGATTGTTATCTGGCACGGTGTTCAGGCTAAGAAAAAGGGTGATAGCGATGCTTATAATTCAATGATTGCAGGACTTTGGATACCTGCTTCAATTCTAGTTGTCGGTATTATTTTTAATATAATGGGAATGGGAGACGCTGTTCAGACCACCAATTTTGATTTTCAATAGGTGTCAGGGTGTAAGAGTACACTTTAAGCTATTTTCCTTAACCTTGTACTATTATCAAATAAAGGAAGAATTGGAGTATGGACGAAGAACTTAAAATATCAACATCAAATGCTATGAAAGTATCGCAGGGTGTAGCTTTTGGGCTTGAAGGTAATTTGTTTATTGTACTTCTTGCCGGTGTGCTTGGGACAATGTTTCTGCTGATTTTACTAATTGGATTTATAAAACTACCACTTATAAATGCAGTTTTGATAAGCATATTGCCATTATTTTCTGTGATGACCTACCTGAAAATATTCAGGATAGGAAAACCACCAGCTTATCAGAAAGATCTCATTGACCTAATATTAGGCGGAGACATTGCTTTACCACATCCAAAACAGCAGAAGAAAAGTCCTTTCAGACTATTGGAATAAAAACCATTTAGTTATTTATAGGCAACAGAACTATAAAACTCAATAGACGTAAAAAGATAAGACAAGTTTTAACTTGAAAGGGAAAAGTTAGAGATGAGACAGCCAAACGGATGGTTCGTTAATGATATGATAGTTTTCGGTGATCTTGATACCAGAGGTTATATTGGCAAAGGCTTTAAAATAACTGCATGCGATTCAAGACAATCATTTAACATGACTTTGAATGAGATACACCACAGACTAAACACTTTCCTCAGAACAATCGATTTTGATTCGAGAGTACAGTTTCAGTGGGGTGTAGATTCTGATTATCAGAGAGAACTTCTTCAGTATAAAACTGAAACAGAAAAAAAGTCAAAGAATGAATGGACTAAATTTGTTAGGACCGAAAGATTTAATCGGTACTGGAATATGATGCTGAATAGAGATTTAAGAAGAGAAAATTTATATGTTTACATAACGAAAAAAATTAATGAACATGTCCCTTCAAATCTAAAAGATGAAGAACTTGAAAATTTCTATTCAGATATCTTGAAAAATTATGGAAGGTTTTTTAATCGGAAGCTTAACGAACTTAAAGCAATTTTATCAAACGGTTCTACTCAGGTGCAGCCGATGACAGATAAAGAACATTATCTTCACTGGGTAAAATTTCTCAATCCTTCATTCGCAGACAGAGATTTAGAGTTTGATCCCACTACTCTTTTTGAACCAGATTCAACTATACAGGATAACTGCTGGTTCAGCGGGTTTAAAGGAAATAAAAAGAGGAGCATTAATAATGACTTCGCTTTTTACATGGACGAATATTACCACGACATAATTCTTATAAAAAGAATACCTGAAACAACTTTTCCAGGCATAATGCACCAGCTTACATCACAGCTGCTAATTGATTATTCCATAACTGTAAATATTTATCCTGTCCAGTTAGACCAAAAGATTAATGAAACTGAAAAACTAATAGAAAGGCTTAAAGGCGACCTGACAGCCGAAAGAAAAACCAGCCTTGAAGCAAGTATAGATAAAGCACATGACAGACTTTATAATATTTCTTCAGGAGAGAAAATGCCTTTCAAGGCAGATATAATAATCAGACTTTGGTCAAATAATATAGAGCAACTGACAAATAATGCCTCAATAATAAAAAGTCAGATAAATCTGATGAACGGTGCTAAGTATTGGGAAATTCCAAATAGTACAACTGCAAAAAATCTGTTCTATATGACATGGCCAGGCTGGACTTTTAGTGATTATACTGAAGAAGGGTATGCTCTTGAAGAGGATGATCCTAAGTTGACTGACATGATACCTTTCAGTTCAACTTATACAGGTCTTCTTGAAAATGCAGAAGCTCTGTATGATGGAGATTTATATAATATAATTGGTGTAAAAACATTTAAAGCAGGTTCACCTCAGCATTCTGCAGTATTCGGTTCAACAGGTGCCGGAAAATCAGCTACAATTATTGATCTTCTATCACAGACAGAATGCTTTTATGATTTTACCTGCATAATTGAAGATGGTCTTTCATACGGTGTAATGACTGGAGCTTACGAAGAATCACCAATAATCTTTAATCCCAATTCAACATATATAATAAATTATTTTGATACAAGGGGACTGCCTGTTACACCTCAGCATATTTCTTCAGCTTCAGGGCTTGTAGCTATGATGTGTGGTCATTCATCAGATGAAAGCCTTATGAAAAGAAGAGCATCTATTATTACTGAGCATATAAACATGCTTTATGAAGATAAGTACAACGAATGGAAACAGGTAAATCAGGAGCTAATACCAGAGATAGCAAAGACAGTTATTGCCGTTAACATGTATAAAACAAAAGAAATGCCTGAAGGTTCTTCTTTTATAGAAGCATGGGGCGAATTTAGAGATTTAAAAAATGAAGCTAATGATATTGCTGAAGAAATTTTAAATAGCATAAAAGAGGATGATATTTCCAAGCTTATGGTCAGCGATGAAGAAAGCATTAAAAATGCAGCATTCGCAATGTTCAATGATAACGAATATCCTGTTCATTCAGAACTGTACGAACTTATAAGGATGTCATCTTTTGAATTTGGTTCTGATGTTGAGATAAGCAATATAGCTCAGCTGATAAAAGACTGGTGCTATAATGGCAAGCATGGTTGTTTATTTGATGGTTATACCAACGTAAGATTTGATAAAAAAATAGTTCATTTTGAACTTGGCAGACTGTCGTCAGCAGATCAGCAATTAAAAGAAATTGCCGTATTCCTGATAAGTAATCAAGTCAGAAACCATATAATTTCACTTCCAAGAAAATGTAGAAAAAGAATAATATTTGAAGAAGCAGGAAAACTTTTAAATATCCCGGGTGGGACTGAAATTATATCTGAGGCTTATGCACAGATGAGAAAACTTAACACCTATGTTCTTACAATAGTTCAGCAGTATGCAATGTTTAAGAACGATGCTATTCGACCTATTATAATGGGTAACTCCAAACAGTTTTTTATATTAAAGCAGCTCTTAAGCAGTGACCTCGATGATTTAAGTAAAGATATAACTATTTCTGAGCGGGCAAAAAGTATTATTAAAGAATATAAAAGCCCGGCAGATAATGAATCATTAGATAAGTATGCTTCTTTTACCTACCATTTTGACAGC
>CAZVCD010000121.1:0-7799 GCA_964625675.1 uncultured Victivallales bacterium
GTTTGAGGAGCAGAAAGAAAGGACGCCTGATAGTGTAGCATTAGTTTTTGAAGACCAGCAGCTTACTTACCTTGAGTTAGACGAGAAGGCAAATCAGTTAGCTCATACGATACGCAGAGAATACAAGGAACACTGGGGTAAGGAAGTCAGTGGCGATACGCTAATCGGTATATATATAGAACGTTCTTTGGAAATGACAATAGGAATCCTTGGAATATTGAAATCAGGTGCAGCGTATGTACTTTTTGACAGTACGGATCCCGAAGAAAGGTTAAACTTTAAGATAAATGACTGTGGGTGCAGGATGGTGCTTACCTCGAGTAAAACCATCAATGATCTGTTATTCCTTGCAGAGAGTGATACACTTCCTTTGAATATAGACGGCTATCGGGATGAAATCGCAAAAGCCCCAAAACACAAATACAATGACCTTTACTCTACAGACAAGTACGATTTCAATGAAATTTCTTATCAGGAACTTATGCGGGAACGTATCATTAATGTGCTTCTAGTTTGTTCCAACTACGATGCATTTATGCTTGAAGAAGACGGTCGCATCAATGAAAAGATTTTTTTAGAATACACATCTTACAACCTTCGCTATCCACCTCGATTTACTCATGCAAGCTCTTCTAAAAAAGCTTTCAAGCTTTTAAAGGAAACAAAGTTTGACTTGGTAATTACCATGCTCAATGTGGGCGAGGTTGATGCCTTTAAAACGGCTAAAAAAGTAAAAACTAAATATCCAGATATTCCTATTGTAGTTCTTGCACATTTTTCTCGTGAAGTGTCCATCAAACTAGCAAATGAAGACTTGAGTTCTATCGATTATGTATTTTGCTGGTTGGGCAATACCAGTTTATTATTGGCTATCATTAAACTTTTAGAGGATAAGATGAATGCCTATTCTGATGTGGTACAAAAGGGAGCACAGGCAATTTTACTGGTAGAAGACTCTGTGAGGTATTATTCATCATATCTACCAATTATTTACAAAGCCATTTTTGTACAGAGCATTAAATTGATGACCGAGGGGCTTAACGAACATCAGAAGACAATGCGAATGAGAGCACGACCCAAAATTTTACTTGCAAAAACTTTTGAGGATGCCGTCAGGCTTTACAAAAAATATAAAAACAACCTACTTGGTGTTATTTCAGATGTATCCTATCCCAGTCGTGGAAAAATAGACAAGGAAGCCGGAATAAAGCTAACCCGCTTAATAAGAGGTGATAAGATGCAAATGCCCATATTGCTTCAATCCTCCGATAGCTGGGATAATGATTTAATAAAAAAACTTAACGTAAGCTTCATCAACAAATATTCTAAAACCCTACTGGTCGAGCTGAAAAACTATATAAAAGAAAACTATGGCTTCGGGGACTTTGTATTTAGAAACCCTGATACGGGCGAGGAAATAGACAGAGCCGACAACCTACATTCTATGCAGATAAAAATTTCAGAAATTGATAAAAAATCTCTGATGTTCCATGTATCTAACAACCACCTTTCACGTTGGTTCAAAGCAAGAGCATTGTTTTCAATTGCCAAACTGTTTGCCCATAAAAGCACCGAAGACTTCAATAATATCGAAGAAATCAGGAGTTACCTCATGGATACTATTACTAATTACAGAAAAACTCACGGCCGTGGTATTATTGCAAGCCATATAGATGAGTATGCCATATTTACACGACTTGGTGATGGACAGTTGGGAGGTAAAGCCAGAGGACTGGCATTCATTGATTCATTTATAAATAAACATAAGCTGATGTTCAAGTGGGATAATATGATAGTTACTATTCCACGCACTATAGTACTCACGACCTACCTTTTTACTGAGTTTATGGAGGATAATAATCTTTATAAATTTGCTTTATCTGATGTAGAAGATGAACAAATTATCGAACGTTTTAACAATGCTATACCTTCAGTAGGCATGAAAAATTATATAGAAAAAATATGTAAATCTATCAAATTACCTCTTGCTGTGCGCTCTTCAAGCTTGCTTGAAGACAGTCATTATCAGCCTTTTGCCGGGGTATACTCCACATTTATGCTTCCAAACAATCACACTGATGTAACAGTTAGACACTCTCAGCTGGAGCAAGCCATTAAAAGTGTGTATGCATCAGTATTTCTTAAAGAAAGTAAAGCTTATAGTGCAGCTACTTCTAATGTTATTGATGAAGAAAAGATGGGAGTGGTAATACAGGAGATAACAGGAGCTAAATATGAAAACAGATTTTACCCTGCACTTTCCGGGGTAGCCCGATCAATTAATTTTTATCCCATAGAACCGGAAAAAAATGAAGACGGCATAGCCAATATCGCATTCGGTCTTGGTAAAACTATTGTTGAAGGGGGCATTTCTATGAGGTTTTGTCCAAAATACCCCAAAAAAGTATTACAACTATCCGTTCCGGAATTTGCACTTAAAGATACTCAAAAAGAATTTTATGCTCTCGATCTTGACCCGGATAAGTTCCATTCTTCGCTTGACGAAACAGTTAATCTACTCAAACTCAAAGTCCGACAAGCCGAAAAAGACAAAGCACTTAAATTCGTGGCATCCACTTTCGATTATCAGGATCATATCTTACGCGATGGCATTCACGAAGGCGGTAAAAAGATTATCTCTTTTTCCAATATTCTTAAGTACAACTCATTTCCAATAGCAGAAATACTTCGAGAACTATTGGCTATCGGACAAAAGGAGATGAATAATCATGTAGAAATCGAATTTTCTGTAAACCTTGATACACCGGCAGGTCAGCCTAAAGTTTTTAATTTTCTACAAATTCGCCCCATAGTTGAGACCGAAGAAAAAAGTGAGATTGATCTGGGACAATACAAGGAAGAAGAAGTTATAATTTCTACCGACCTGGCTTTAGGTAATGGAATTATTGATAATGTCTTTGATATCGTGTATGTAAAACCAGAGGTTTTTGATCCTGCCGATTCTAAACTAATTGCACTAACTGTTGATAAAATCAATTCTCAGTTTGTCAAGGAAAATAAAAACTACATTCTTATAGGTCCGGGAAGATGGGGCTCTAACGACCCATGGCTTGGAATACCAGTTAAATGGGCACAAATATCGTCTGCTCGCCTGATTATAGAGTCGGGTTTGAAAAATTTTCAAATTGACCCCAGTCAAGGTACTCATTTTTTTCAAAATCTTACTTCTTTCCATGTGGGTTACTTTACTATCAACCCATTCAATAAAGATGGATTTTATGATGTTGATTTCCTCAATAGCCAAAAAGTAATTTTTGAAGATAAATATGTACGGCATGTATGTTTTCAACAACCAGCCCTCATCAAAATTGATGGAAGAACAAAAAGAGGGATTGTTTGCAAACCACAAAACCCTTAACTTATACTTTTTTCTAGAAGAACTTCCCGGGCAAAAAAAATATCGGGTGTTAAGAGTATATACTCAAAAACACCCGATTATAAATTCTCTTCTATATTTTTAACTCAAGGGATTTTACTATTATAGTAAATCCCTATAAGTAAGATATAAAAATTAATAACCTAAGTCAAGCATTGCGTCAGCAACTTTTTTGAAACCGGCAATGTTAGAACCTTTTACATAGTTGATATATCCGTCTTCTTCTGTTCCGTGTTTTACACCGGCAGCATGAATAGATGACATAATATGTTTTAGTCTTTCGTCAACTTCTTCTTTAGGCCATAAAAGTTTCATTCCGTTCTGACTCATTTCAAGCCCTGAAACAGCAACACCACCAGCATTAGCAGCTTTGCCAGGACCAAATAGAACTTTTGCTTTGTGTAATGCAATTACAGCATCGGAAGTACAACCCATATTTGAAGTTTCAATTACATATTTACATCCATTAGCAATAAGAGCTTTAGCATCATCACCATTAAGTTCATTTTGAAATGCGCATGGGAATGCTAAATCTACTTTTACTCCCCAAGGTTTTTCGCCTGGGAAAAATTTAGCACCAAACTCTTCAGCATAAGGAGCAACTACATCATTATTAGAAGCTCTAAGCTCCAATAAATAGTCCCATTTTTCAGGAGTGTTTACACCTTCTTCGTCTAATACATATCCATCAGGACCAGAAATAGTAATAACTTTGGCGCCCAGCTCTGTAGCTTTCATGCATACACCCCAGGAAACATTACCAAAACCGGAAACAGCTATTTTCTTGCCTTTAAAAGAGTCTTCTTGAACTTTCAACATTTCGTCAGCATAATATACTGAACCAAAACCAGTAGCTTCAGGTCTAATTAATGATCCACCCCAGTTCATACCTTTACCAGTTAAAACTCCGGTATTTTCGCTTCTCAATTTTTTATATTGTCCATACATAAAACCGATTTCTCTTCCGCCAACACCAATATCTCCGGCAGGTACATCTGTACTTGGACCGATATATTTTTGAAGTTCAGTCATAAAGGATTTACAGAATCTCATAATTTCAACATCTGATTTGCCTTTAGTGTTGAAATCTGAACCACCTTTACCACCACCCATTGGTAATGTAGTCAAACTGTTTTTGAACATTTGTTCAAAGCCTAAAAATTTCAATGTTCCTAATGTTACACTTGGGTGAAACCTTAAGCCACCTTTATAAGGACCGATAGCATTGTTAAATTGTACTCTATATCCTTTGTTAACCTGAATTTCCCCATTGTCATCTTCCCATTCAACTTTAAAACTGAAAACTCTGTCAGGTTCAGTTATTCTTTCTAAAATTTTACCGTCTACATAGCGAGGATTGTCGTTAATAAAGTCGATAACAGTTTCAATTACTTCCTTTGATGCCTGGATGAATTCAGGTTGTGCTGGGTTTTTTCTTTCGAGGTCTGCCATAAATTTATTGAGTTCGTACATTTCTCTCTCCTTTGTTTTTTGTTCGATCAACTTAGAAAAAATTAATAATTAATGTAACGCAAATTATATACTATTTTTGTGAAATAATCTATATCTTATTTTTAATAAAAACTAATTTATTCTTTATATTTATAGAAACCAACATTTTTGTATAAATTCATCAGAACAAGACTTTGCTGTTTACTTAAAAAACAAAATTGTTCACATTTCTTTAGCAACATACAATATATAAATGGAACTAAATTATAGTATTGTATTCTAGCATTTTCTGCTTGCGAGGAAAGAAATTATCTGATATAATAGGCTTAAGCCGACAAATTATATAGAAGAGAAATAAGGACTATATTATGAAAAAACTATTTATTATTTTAGCATTTTTTTTAATTTCTAATTTACTGGTTATAGGCGATACTACCTGCAATCAATTTAAAATTTCACACAAAATAGAAGGAAATGATTTATACTTATCACTAAAAACAGATTTACCTGATAATACAAAATTAGCAGTTGGTGTATCTCGCAGTTATAAACAAAACAATGAAGAATATCCTTTATTCTATTATAAAGAAGTTGACGATACAGTAAAACAGTGGAAAGAAGAGAATGTTGTTAATATTAATACACAAACTTGGTTAAAGGAATTAAAGAAACAAACTGAAGACTTCAGCCTTAAAGGTGTAACTTCGGGAAAAGTAACAGACATTAGCCCAGATATAAATATCTCTTTTATTCTACCATTATTAGGTCAACCAAAAGGTTTCGGTAAGCTTCAAGGCAAGGCTACTAAAATTGATAAACTGTTGGGGGCTGTAATTAAGGATAATGAGATTGATATTAAATATCCACTTGACACCAAGCAATAAACTCAATAACATTATCGTCTAAAAGATAATTAAGCAATGACCTGTCAAAAAGATCTAACCATATAATCTTTTCATTTATGGCAATTGAGGTGTTCATTTATGAACAAATTCCTTGTAGCAATATTTATCAAACAACAGACAAAAAACAGCCAGATAGAACTGCCTGCATGTTGCATGAGAAATGTTATTGATAAAAGAACCTAACGATGATTGATATAACAGTATTTGAATGCTAATCTATAAGTTGCAATTTGAACCTTAACACAGTGTTATGCTGTTTTTCAAGTCTTTATTTCACCATTTTGATTTCAAAAACATAAAACATCAATAAAATGGTTGACAGAAAGATTAAAAACTTGAAAATTTTAATGATAGCTCCTTTATTTCCAGAATCCTTCTGGAGTTTTAAATATCTCCTTAAGCTTATAAGAAAAAAAGCCGCATTTCCCCCATTGGGATTATTAACCGTTGCGGCAATGCTTCCTTCTCATTGGGTAAAAAAATTAATTGATGTTAATGTAGAAAAGCTAACCAATAAAGATATTCTATGGGCCGATTATGTATTCATTGGCGCTATGCTTGTACAGCAAAAAGCTGCAGATGAAATCATTAAAAGATGTAAAAAACTAAATAGAAAAATAGTTGCTGGCGGCCCTCTCTTCACAATGGAATTTAAAGAATATATAGATGTTGTTGATCATTTTGTTCTAAATGAAGCAGAAATAACACTTCCTTTATTCCTAAAAGATTTAAAAATGGGGACGCCTGATAAAATATATCAAAGCAATTTGTTTTCAGATATAAAAAAAACTCCTGTTCCATTATGGGAACTTATCAATTTAAAAAAGTATGCTTCAACCAGTATCCAGTTTTCCCGTGGGTGCCCATTCTTTTGCGATTTCTGTAATGTAACAACTTTATTTGGGAGAAAGATTCGACAAAAAACGACAGATCAGATTATAGCAGAGCTGGATATAATTTATGAAAGAGGCCATAGAGACAGCGTTTTCTTTGTTGATGATAATTTTATTGGTTCAACTGTTTCACTAAAAAAAAGCCTATTACCAGCTTTAATAAAGTGGAAAGAAAACCATAAAAGTATTTCTTTTTATACTGAAACCTCTATAAATATAGCAGATGATGAAGAGTTAATGAAACAGATGAATTTGGCCGGCTTTGACCAGGTTTTTATTGGTATAGAAACACCAAGCTGTTTGGGCTTGGAAGAGTCAAACAAGAAGCAGAATAGAAATAGAGATTTAGTAAGCGATATAAAAAAGATACAAAGGAATGGAATTCAGGTACAAGCAGGTTTTATCGTGGGGTTTGATTCAGATACTAATAGTATTTTTCAACAGCAAATTGATTTTATACAAAAAAGTGGAATTGTAACAGCTATGGTTGGGCTTCTGCAGGCTCCTCCTGGGACAAAATTATATGATAGGTTGAATTTAAGCAACAGGTTGAAAAAATATATATCTGGTGATAATTCTGACGGGACAACCAATATAATACCATTAACAATGAACAGTGATACGCTTACAGATGGTTATAAACATATTCTGAAGAAAATTTACTCTCCCAAGAACTATTATAAACGCATAAAAACTTTCCTCAGTGAATATAAATACGAATCCTCCAAAGAAGGTTTAAGTTTTAGTAGATTTTTAATTTTTTTGCGTTCAACATTCTATTTAGGTATTATCGGAAATGAACGTTATTATTACTGGAAATTATTGATCTGGACATTCATCACAAGACCAAAACATTTTTCTATGGCGGTACATTTGTCCATACTTGGCTTTAATTTTCGAAAAGCTGTAAAAAAAGTAGTAGCTAAATGTTGATTACAGTTTTCCCTTTAGCATTCAGTTTTTTGCTAAAAAGTTATACTATTAAAATTAATTTTACCAACTATACCTGTCGTACGACACAAGAACCTAAACCTAGGGCTCTTGGATTCTGCAAAGAATAAATGTGTCAAAATTTATTTTTTATAAGATATATTTAGTGCTTGGGAGAAAACCCCCTATTTTTTGGGGAAATATGTTTTTGAGCTCAAAAAA
>CAZVCD010000122.1:0-7763 GCA_964625675.1 uncultured Victivallales bacterium
ATAATACCCTAGAATATAGTATATTGTTAAGAAAATCATATTTATTATCAAAAGAGAAAGAAGGGTTCATGAGTAAAAGTGTATCTTCGGGAAAAGGATACGTCAGTATCAACAGTATCGTATTTATGAATATTGCGGCATTACTGGGAGTAAGATGGTTTTCTACTGCTGGCAAATTTGGAGCCGGTTCAATTTTATTATGGATTATTGCTGCTGTTATATTTTTTATTCCAATGGCTTTAATATGTGCTGAGTTTTCATCAATATTTCCTGACAGCAAGGGCGGAATGATTGATTGGATAAGAAAGGGGCTTGGGGAAAAATCCGCATTCTATGCATCCTGGATGTATTATGTCAGTTTTTATCTTTTTTTCCCGTCAATTTTAACTTTTGTAGCGATTGCGTTGGCTTATGCAGTAAAACCGTCACTTGTAAATAATAAATTTTTTATAACATGGTTCGTTATAATAGCATATTGGTCTATCACGTTTATTGTTTTAAAGGGGTATAAAATAGCCGCAAAATTCGCATCTCTAGGAGGATTGTTCGGTGTTACAATTCCAATTATTGCAATAATTATTCTTTCATTAGTTTCAGTTTTTATTTTGCATAAACCTGTCCCAACGAACTATTCACCTTCTGCCTGGATTCCTCATCTTACTAGATCCAATATTCTGTTTATCCCGACAATGGCCCTGGCTATGGCAGGAGTTGAGTTTACCTCGCCGTTTGCGAGCAGAATGAAAAATCCTTCTGTAGACTACCCTAAAGCGATTATTGTGTCTGCAATATGTGTAATTTCCGGATATATTCTTGGTACCGTAGCTCTCACACTTGTAATGAGCCCAGTTCAAATAGGTGCCGCAAGCGGAATTTTGGAAGTTATAAACAAGGTAACTATAGAAATTGGTTTTCCTATAGTTGGTAATATTCTTTGTGTAATGATCGCTTATTCTGCTTTGGCCGCATGCTGCATAATCCTTTTTACTATAACAACCTTCCTTATTGAAGGCAACGGTAAGAAATTTCTACCAGAAATATTAGCTAAAAAAAATAAAGATGAAATGCCGCGTAATTTAATCCTTATAAAGGGAGTTATTATTACATTGGTAACACTGGCAACCAGTACATTTAAAACTGTTGAAGCTATTTATATGGTATTAATCAGTGTTGAAACAATCCTTTTGTTTATTCCATATATTATACTCATCATTGCATATATAAAGACAAAAAGAAACCCGGAATTAGTCCCTAAATTTACTGTGCCGGGGAAAAATATTGGTGCAGTAATAGCAGTGGTTCTTGTAACCATTATGTCATTAATAGCTATCATTGTTCCGATTATTTCTGTCCCGGAAGGGGAAACGCTTTTACATTACGAATTGATGATTGTCTTATTTCCATTAGTATTGATCGGATTGGGGTGGGTTATTAGCAGTTATGCTCTCAGAAAAAATAGAGATTCTTAGAGGCGCTAATTAAAGGTAATAGATGTCCTCATAGGAGTAGGTTCTGATACATAAAAAGCCCCTTCCTGGTAAATTAACCGAGAAGGGGGTCTGAAAGTCTGCTATAAGCAGAGTAACACTATGAAGGTGAAACCTTCAATCACGCTTTAAAAGCCATCGTTAAGCCAATACTTCTGCGAAAGACTTACAGAGACGATCTATATTTTTTCCATTAATTCCAGCTAAGCTGATACGGCCTGAGTTGACAAAGTAAATAGAATAGTCTTTTCTTAATTTTAGAACCTGTTCTAACTCCAAACCTGTATAAGAGAACATGCCACGTTGCTCTTCTATGAAATCAAAGTTTTGTTTCACTCCATTTTCTTTTAATTTTGCAACAAAAAGTTCTCTGTAGTTACGTATTCTTCTGCGCATTTCAGCTACTTCTTCAACCCATTGGCTGTATAGTTTTGGATCAGAAAGTATTGTAGTAACAACAGCAGCTCCATGTGCTGGAGGATTTGAAATATTGGCACGCACACAAATTTTCAACTGACTGAATACTGTTGCGGCTTCTTCTGCATTATCTGCAACAACCGTCAAAGCCCCAACACGTTCATTATAAAGACCGAAGTTTTTCGAAAATGAATTTGCGACAAAGAAACTTTTAATTTTCTTAGCAAATGTACGAATAGCATAGGCATCTTCATCTAAACCTTTACCAAATCCCTGATATGCAAAGTCAAACAGTGGTATAAATTCTTGTTTTTCTGCCATATCTGCAATTACATTCCATTGTTCTGGCGAAATATCTACACCTGTAGGGTTATGGCAGCATGCATGTAAAAGAACGACATCCCCTTTAGGAATCTGAGATATTGATTCAACCATTTTATCAAAGTTTAGACCTTTTATTGCCTTATCGTAATATGAATATGTTTTTATTTCAATTCCGGCAGCTTTAAATATCTGATTATGATTTGCCCATGTAGGATCACTTATCCATATTTTTGTATTTGGGAAAAATTTATTAATGAAATCAGCAGCTATGCGTAATGAACCTGTTCCGCCAGGGCCCTGAACTGTAGCAGCGCGATTAGCTGCTAAAACATCGCTATCCTTGCCAAAAATCAGTTCACGTACACATTTTCCGTATTCAGGAGTACCCTGTATGCTTAGATAACTTTTTGTTGTTTCCTGGTTCAATATACGTTTTTCAGCCTCTTTAACAGTTGCTAGAATTGGAGTAACTCCATCTTCATCCTTATAAACACCAACACCAAGGTTTATTTTATCAGGATTATTATCTTTTTTAAATGCATCCGTTAATCCCAGTATTGGGTCTGCAGGGGCCATTGTGATATTATTAAACATTTTTAATCCCTTTCTAGCTTAATTTTAATTATTGTTGAAAACAATATTTATTATAATTAGTAACGAACTATAATTCTACTATTTTTAATCTTAACATAAAAATAAAGATATAAAAGTTTTATTTATGAACTGTTATGTTTACATATAGTGGATTTTGTTATAAAGGGCGGATTGCTGTATATGGTATGCCTTGGCGTTGTTCTGCCATCCAGGGTTCAACTGTTTTACGCCATATTAAATAGTGTTCTGTCTCTTTGTGTCTTTTTGCAAGTTCTTTTGATTCATAGGCTTCATACAACACAAATTTGGAAGGATTATTTTCATCCTGCAGAAAATCAAAACGCATATTACCGTTTTCCTTTATCGAGGCTTTATGGTTCTTTATTGTAGCTTCAATAAATTCAGCTTTATTCTCTTCTTTAACATGTACATAAACGATTGTAGTAATCATTGGTTTATAATTTTCCCAATTTGGATTTGTGTATTCACATTTTTGTGGAGATGATTGAAATAAGGGCAGACACTTAGGTCTGCCCTCTACAATTGTTATTTATTGCCAGTACATTATTTAAAATTCACCTATTCTTTTATACCAACCCTTCTTTTATGCCAATAAGCTACAAGAGGTGATGCTACAAATATTGATGAGTAGGTACCTACAATGATACCCGCCAGCATTACAAGAGCAAAATCATTGATAGCAAGACCGCCGTAAAGGAACAGCGCCAAAACTACAACAAAAGTTAAAAATGACGTAATAATTGTACGACTTAAAGTCTGGTTGATACTGAGATCAATAATTTCTCCGTAATTCATGTTTTTCTGTAGTTTTAGATTTTCTCTAACTCTGTCAAAAACAATGATTGTATCATTAACGGAATAACCAACAACGGTAAGTATCGCAGCTATTACGGTTAGTGATATCTGTCTATCACAAAGTACCAGCACACCCGTTCCGATAATAACGTCATGTAGCAGAGCAATTATTGCAGCAGCAGCATACGACATTTCAAATCTTAACGAGACGTATATGATCATACCGGCAAATGCAAGAAGTATTGCTATAATTGCAGATGTTGCAAATTGATCGCCAACAAGTCCACCGATAGTTGTTTCCTTCACGCCTTTATACTCTGCATTTGGATAATTTTTATTTAGAATATTTGCTATAGCAATCAATTCACCTTCAGGTGCTTTTTCTCTGGTTTGACTGCTGATAACCACGTTTAGCTGATTTCCTTCAATTGGTGAAGATTTATATGAAACACTCGTGTCGTAGCCTTCTTCGCTTAGAAGTTTGACCACTTTACCCTGGGATACATAATTTTGGTAATTATAAACAAGTTGTGATCCACCGGTAAAATCTACACTTAGGATTTTGTGGTCTGTTAAAGCAAACACTGCAATAGAAGCAATAAGCAAAATTAAAGATATTCCTATTGATACTTTCCAAAGCTTAAGAAATTGTATTTTTGTGTTGGTTAAAAGGCGGAGCATCCGTAGCTTGCGCATTTTGAAAAATCTGCAGAATATGTCAAAAATAAGCCTGGTAACAAATATTGCAGTAAACATACTGGATACGATACCGATACTTAATGTAGCACCAAAACCTTTAATCGCGCCTGAACCCTGCCAATAGAGGACAAGTGCTACAAGGAGCGTTGTCAGGTTAGAGTCTAAAATAGTTATAAATGCGCGTTTATAACCAATATCAATAGCATTGTAAAGAGTCTTGTTTGCATCCAATTCTTCTCGAATTCTTTCATAAATCAGCACATTGGCATCAACAGCCATCCCTATCGTCAGAATAATACCTGCTATACCAGGAAGCGTCAAAGTAGCGCCGAGTGAAGCCATTGCCCCAAGAATAAGAATTATATTGGCAGCCAGTGCTATATTTGCTATGATACCTGCTCTAAGATAATATATAAGCATGAATATAGCTACAAGTATCATGCCGACTATACCCGCCATTTGACCACTTTGTACAGCTTCTTTTCCAAGTGTTGGTGCCGTATCGAAAATTGAATCAATTTTTATTGTAGCCGGCAGGTTACCGCAGACAAGCGCTGTTGATACGTTATCAGCTTCATCCTGTGAAAAATCTCCTGTAATTGAAGCATTTCCGCCGAAGATTGCCTGTTGAATGGTCGGTGCGGAATACAGTGTACCGTCAAGAACAATGCCAAGACGTCTTCCTACATTTTTTTCTGTAACTTCACCAAACTGCTTTGCTCCTGCAGTATTGAATGAAAGCATTATTTGACGCTGCCCGTATTCTGTCATTACCACTCTAGCATCAGAAATGTTTATGCCGCCCATTTCAGGGTGTATTTGAACAAAGCATGCTTGAACTGTTCTTTTGCCTGCATTACTGGTTTGTACCAGTTTCATTTTTTCGTATCCGACCGGGGGGATAAAATGTTCAGGATTGGCATTATATTCGGCTACCAGCTGTTCGTTGTTTTTTGCAATTAAACGAAACTCCAGCTGAGCAGACATTTTTATAAGTTTTTTATATTCTTTCTTTTGAGCTTCAGTAGAAACGGGGATTTTTATAGATATCCGGCTATCACCCTCTGCCGCGATTTCCGGTTCGACAAGGCCAGACTTGTTTATTCTGTTTCTTAAAATTTCCATAACTCTGTTACGGAGTTTGCCTATAGGTACCTGCGTTGTTTTTTCTTTACCTTTTTCTGGTTTGTTTGGAACAACACTGACATCAAATTCAGTTCCACCGTTAAGGTCAAGGCCAAGTTTAATTGAGCTGGCAGATTTTGAACGTACAATTCTTAATACATCCTGGTTAGTAACAACGTTAGGGATTGTTACATATTTAGCAAGGTTGATATTTAGCTCATCGGCTGCTTGGTCTATGGCCATTTGTGGATAGAGGTTTTTGTCTTTCGCCTGTTTTTCTTCGGCAAGTTTTATTACCCGTTCAACCTGTGGACTATTGTGTGTCACACTTTGGAGTGTTTTATAAAAATTCAGAGGTTGAAGGGGAAACATTGACCAGCCAAAAACAGCAAGAATGATACCGACTAATATTAATCTCAACAATACAGGTTTTTTGTTCATTAAATTGTTATTCCCGGCAGGACAGAAGCTGTATCCTGCAGTTATTGGTTAGTGGTTTATTATTCAATGGGTCGATATTCAGATTTTAGCTTAGGAGTTTTACCATTTTTTAAAAGTACTGCTCCACTAGCGTGAAGCAGTATATAAATATCGATACTCTTTGAAATTTTACGATGTTAGCTTGCTGCTTTTTCCAAAACACCGCTGACTGAAGCACGGTTAACTTCTACTTTTACATTTTCTGCTATTTTGAGAGAAAGTGTTTTTTCTTTAACAGAAGAAACTGTGCCTATGATACCGCCTGCTGTTACCACTTTATCGCCTGTTCTGACAGCGTCAAGCATAAGACGACGTTGTTTTGCTTTTTTCTGCTGTGAGCGGAAGAGTAGAAAATACATAACGATGATAATTAGAATGAAAGGACCAAAACTTACGAGAAGCCCTTTGATTCCTCCGGAAGCTCCAGCTGCTGCTGCGCCTAATAATAATGTGCTGTTCATTGGGATTTAAAATCTCCTTTTTATTTTTTGTATAAAACACTAAATTTATTATCGTCCAGATGGGACGATAATAAAATATTTAAACTATTACATGTTATTTGTCAGTTTCTACTTCATCAAGTCCGGCAATATCAAATGCTTCGCCCATATCCACCATTGCTTCGCCTGTACGCAAAGCTTCAGTGACTTTTTCACCTACTTTGGTGAGGTCTTCTTTTGAATATTCTTTACTTGCAGCTTTGATGCTTAATCCGATACGACGGTCAACTTTATCTATTTTTATAACTCTGGCACTGACTTCGTCTCCAACATTAAGGACATCTTTAACACGTTCGATGTGTTTATCACTGATTTGTGAAACATGAATAAGACCATCAATTTTATGACTTAATTCAATAAAAGCACCGAATGCTGTTATTTTAGAAACTTTGCCTTCTACAATAGCGCCGATTTTATATATTTCTTCAATGTTTTTCCATGGGTCGTCTTCAATCTGTTTCATACCCAATGAAATACGCTGTTGCTGAGGTGCTATTGCCAAAATAATTGCTTCAACTTCTTCGCCAACTTTGAGAAGCTCGGCTGGGTTGTTGATTTTACGTGTCCATGACATATCAGACACATGAATCATTCCATCAATATCGTTTTCGATTTCAATGAATGCGCCATAGCTGGTCATATTTCTAACTTTACCTTTGATCTTGCTTCCTACAGGATACTTCTCAGTAAGAACTTCCCATGGATTCTGTGTGATCTGACGAAGACCTAGAGAAATTTTCTTTGTCTCAGGTTGAATATCGAGAACAACAGCTTCGATTTCTTCACCAATTGAAAGAATATCACTGGCTTTGCTGACACGTTTTGTCCATGACATTTCTGAAACATGAATTAAACCTTCAATTCCCTGCTGTATCTCAATGAAAGCACCATAAGGCATAATATTAACAACTTTGCCCTTGATTTTATTTCCGACAGGATATGTTTCAGCAACAGTTGCCCATGGATTTTTAGTTTTCTGTTTTAATCCAAGAGAAACACGTTCTTTCTCATAGTCAATATCAAGGACCATTACATCTAATTCCTGCCCTACTTCAACCATTTCAGATGGATGAGAAATACGACCCCATGACATATCTGTAATATGAAGAAGTCCATCTACGCCACCCAGATCAATGAATGCGCCGAAGTCTGTAATATTTTTAACGATACCTTTATAGACACCTTCTTTTTTCATTTCTTTAAGCATAGAAGCACGTTTATTAGCTCTATCTGCTTCAAGCAGTTCTCTACGTGAAACAACTATATTTTTACGTTCTTCATTAATTTTTACTATTTTAAAGTCATTTTCTTTGCCTATTAA
>CAZVCD010000123.1:0-7761 GCA_964625675.1 uncultured Victivallales bacterium
CATAAAGCTTCGCCGAGATAAAATGGCGGGACAAGCAAAAACAAGATTTATCTTGAAAGGGGTATACAAGTGAAATCCGCACCAAGAATGACAAGAGTAAACGAATTGCTAAAAAGAGAAATAGCGGATTCAATAGAAAAGTATATTGAACATAAAAAAGATTGTCTTATTTCAGTTATAGAAGTCAATACAACTCCTGATTTAAGACAGGCTAAAGTACATGTTAGTATACTTGGCAATGATGATGTAAAAAAAGAAACTCTAAGAGCTTTAAAGAAAAAGAGAGCAATTATCCAGCAGCAACTTGCCCGTAATATAACATTAAAATATACACCTGTTATTGAATTTCAATACGATAGTCGTATTGAATTAGGGGACAAGGTGCTGGCCATGTTAAATGATCTGGAAAAATAATAAGCAAAACACGATTTTAAGTGTATAGGAATTTGCTTTTTAACATGTTCTTATCCAACAAGGTTAACAAGCGTAATAAATATAAAAATAAAAGCAAGATTTATCTTGTAAAATATAAAAATTTTAAACTGTCTACTTACCATGCCTAAAAGAATTGATATTAACAAACTTTCAGAACTACTGCTTAGTATAGATAATGTTTTGATATTGGCGCATGAACGTCCAGACGGCGATGCTTTTGGTTCTGTGATTGCGTTGTTAACTCTGTTGAGAAATTTAGGTAAAAAAGCAGACTCATATTTTCCGGAAAAAATATCTGACCGTTACAAAGATTTTTTGTGCGATGGTTTTTATATTGAAACTCCCCCCTCTGATTTCAATTATTCTTATTGTGTCAGTCTTGACTGTAGTAATCTCGAAAGATTAGCTATTTGTAAGGAAAAAGAAAAGGAGATTTTATCTCTTCCACTCATAAACATTGACCACCATTATGATAATGGTCTTTACGGTACTTACAATTATATTGATTCCACTGCCAGCTCTGCTGCTGAAATCATTTTTGACATACTAAAAACCTCTGACAAATGGATAGTTACACCAAATGTAGCGACTGCCCTTACAATGGGGATATTGATGGATACCGGAGGGTTTAGATTTGATAATACTTCACCAGGTGTATTGAAAAAAACAGCGGAGTTAATGGAACTTGGGGCTGACTATATTAATACGATCAAGGCTATGTATTTTACAAAATCTCCTGATATATATAATTTGGAAGCCGACATAGCTTTTAATCATTTAAAAATGGCATTTGATAATCGTTTTGCTTATTTTTATCTGGATGATGAGATACTAGCCAAACACAATCTGACAACCAGAGATACAGAAGGCTTAATAGATACAGTTCGTATTATTAAAGGAATAGATATAACCGCTATATTAACAAAAAAGAATAATGGATTTCGCGTATCTCTGCGTTCAAATAACTCCAATTATTCAGTGGCTGAAATAGCTCATAAACTAAACGGTGGCGGGCATAAGTTGGCAGCCGGATGTTTTATTGAAACAGAAGATGCTAAAGAAGCTGAACAGATATTGCTGAACCACGTTAAAAAAACCTTGCAGATTCAGCAATAAAAAAATAAAAGCAAGATTTATCTTGATCTTGTACAAAAAATGCAAGTATTATTGACTGGTGGCTCTGGCCTGATTCGCCTATATTCCTTAAAATTTCCCCATGTGTCATTCAAATTGTTATGCTCTACGCTGGAATCAACATCAAGAAATTTTCTAAGGCCTTTTTCATAAATTCTATACGATGTTTTTGTGCCTTTTTTAAGAACTTTGCTTAGATGTGCAAATATTTCCTGCTTAGGTATTGCAGCAGCAGCAATCATAATAAGCTGCGTTTCTGCCTGAAGTGGTAAGTTAAAATGGTTACCGTGAAGAATATTAATTTCATCAGACATGTTCAATTTATTTATGATACGTTTTGAAATATTAACATATTCAAGGTCTTGTTCGATTCCTGTTCCAGTCACGCCATAACATTTGCATAAAATAATTAAACTCAATGGCAATGGGCCGGAGCCAAGAAAAACAATATGGTCGCCTTTGCATAGATTCGCCCCTTTCACTTCCATTCTTGCAAGTTCTAAATAATTTCTATAGAAAGTAAAGTTTTCAACAATTTTCCAGGGGGTATTGCTACTTAAAATTAATTCAGCACGTTCAATTTCTAATTTTATATTATACAATTTTCTGAATCTGCTTATTTCTACTATGACAGATTTTAAATCTGGATCCTTTTCAAGTGTTCTAACAAATAAATCATCAACTGGAATTGCTGCCATGGAATCCAGAATCTTAAACTGCTCCATTATCGAATCAGAACTATTCTGCATTATTTCTATGTCAGAAAAATCTTTAATTCTGTTGTATATTTGAAAGAAGATTTTTTTTACTTCGTCGAATTGTAAGAGTTGCATATTTTTTTCTTTTTATGTTTTCCTATGAAAATACAATATTATCAGGTTCCAGCAGTACCTGAGTATTATTTATCTTTCCTGAGTGTTTTATTTCATTTACTTTAACAAATCCCTGTATGTCATCAGGAGAAACAGGAAGGTAAAGTAATTCGCGTAAGCCGGTGTAGGTGCGATATATGACTTTTAAATCCTTTTTCTTCTCTGCCAGCAGCCTTAAATTACTAAAAATTCGCTTTTTAGGGATTGCCATGGCTGCTATCGCAATTCTGTTATCATTAAAATTTTCTAAAATTGATTCATCTCCGTGAACAATATTGATACTTGTGTCAATCCCAAGTTTTTTCAAGCATCTCTTTGCAAGTTGCACAGAGTCAGGATCAGAATCAATTCCGATTGAATTTATATCAAAATATTTTTTTAATACAATTAAAGAGACGGGAAGAGGTCCGCATCCAACAAATATTAATCGTTCTTTTTGTTTCAAACATAGTAAATCGAGCTGATTTTTTATTAAATCTTTATAACGAGGAAATAGTTCAAAGTCATTCAAAACATTCCACGGGTCCGAAGAAATTAGAATTTCATTTGCTAAATATTTTTCATGAATTTCAAAAAAACTTTTATAAAATTCTCTGACATATGGAAGGATATTTTTTACAGAAGTATCATTTAAAATAGTTTTGCTTAAGTGACCACCGCCTTTAAGTTTTGTAATATCATCTAATACCTGATATTTTCGATATAGCTCATCGACAGGAAGGCTGCTTAGAGAAGAATATGTGTAACCCCTAATTTCTTCGTAAAAATCAAGAATGTGAGTTTTGATTATTTTAATACTACGATCACAATCAAGACAGCAGTTGTTAAAAGAGTTGCTACTTAATACATGATCGTGATTATATTTGGCTTTATGCATAATTATAAATCATAATAAGAATCATACAGTTTTGATATTTTTAAATACAATTTTTTGCCATGACTTATGCAGTTTGTCTGCAGGTCTAAGCCATACCTGCTCATGCAGCCATCTAAGCAAAATAGGGTTATCTACAACTCTTTGTAATTCTAGAGCTGAGAGAGAGTCCACTCCATCCTGCAGCAACTTATTTGCATAGTCCGGTATAGAGTTTGGATCTAGTTTTTCCAATTCTGAGTTTTTTTCATATCTCAACATTGTATGCAAGGCATTTATATAGGGGTCTGCTATTAAATTTAATATACCTGAATTGTTTCGATATGCTTCACCCTTTGGATATGTGAATCTATCCTTAGCAAGATTTGATTTAATAAACGATAATTCTTCGGGTGGATTTACATCAGATGGTATTAAAAAAATCCCCATTTTCTTGAAAAAATCTCCTGCGCTTGTCTTGCTTAGCAAAATAGATACAGGAATAGAAAGAATTAGACTTATAAAGATAGGACTGAGCCACCAGAAAAATGCACTTCCACTTCTGTATGCATAATATGCCCAAACAAGTCCAAGTAAGGTTTGAAACCAATGAGTTCTAACTGCTGTGCTAAATGCAATTCCGTCACCTGATGATCTATTTTGCGTACCCCATGAAACACCTTTTCCAAGTAACGTAAATATAACAAACTTAGAATTAAAAATCATTAAAACTGGTGCAATAAGTGCAGATAAAACTGTTTCTACGAAAACGCTTAGAATTATATTTAATCTACCACCAAAATTAATTGCTTCCTGTTTGCTGAATATTTTTCTTAAAACACAGCATATTTTAGGAGTAAAAAGTACTCCTATAGTTATGAAAAATATAATAAATCCTTCTTGGTTGACGCTGACATTTAGAAAATCTATCATGCTCGGTACAGTGAGCATTGATAAGCCACTTACGCTTTGGCGATAAATTATAAATGAAGTAACAAGTAGAAACATAAGCCAGATAAGAGAGCTGGCATACGACATAATACCGTTTATCATATGTATGCGGTTTGTGGGAAATAGGCCTTTGGATAATACTAGCCAGGTATGTTGAAGATTTCCCTGACACCAGCGACGGTCTCTTTTAGCACTTTCTATAAGGTCAGGTGGTCCTTCTTCCCAGCTGCCGGATTGGTCATATGCAAGCCATACAAACCATCCAGCTTTGCGCATCAAAGCTGCCTCTACAAAGTCGTGACTTAGAATCTTTCCACCAAACGGTTCTTTGCCGGGTAGTTTAGGTAAAGCACAATATTCCATAAAAGGTTCAATTCTGAGTATAGCATTATGCCCCCAAAAATTTCCACCTTCCTGCTGCCAGTAATTTAATCCAGTTTGGAATACTGAACCATAAAAATTACTTGCAAACTGCATCATTCTTGCATAGAGAGTTTCACCTCTAACTATAATTGGTGCAGTTTGACAAATACCGACGTTTGGATTTTTTTCCATGATTTTTCCAAGATTAACAATGCACTCGCCACTCATTATACTGTCTGCATCAAGGCAGAGCATATACCGGTAACGTTTTCCCCAGGAACGGAGAAAATCTGCAACATTTCCAGCTTTTTTATGGAAATTATTTTCCCTACGACGATAATGTATTCGTCCAAAGGCATTTAACTGTTGACAAAGTTCAAGCCAGAAAGCTTCTTCAGGAACCCATCTGTCAGGATTAGTGGAATCACTCAAAATAAAAAAGTCAAAGTGTTCTATTTGCCCTGTTTTCTCAATTGATTTATATATCGTTCTAATACCTTCATAAACCCGCTTGGTTTCTTCATTGTAGCAAGGCATTAAAATTGCAGTGCTGCCAAGAGGTATATCTTCTTTATCATCCGCTATCGTTTGAGTGATATGATCAAATATGCGCTTTCTAGGTCTTGAGAAAAGCCCAAAAAGTGTATGCATGGCACCAAAAGAGATTTGCCAGAACAGTATAAAGAATAGGATCGTGTTAATGATTGTTGGAAAATTGTAGCCCATGCGCCAGTAAAGGTCCATCATTAGCAGGGTCGCAAATGCTGTAAGTAGAAATGTAAGGGTAAAGAATACTAGGCGCCGCCTAGTTGCGCATTTGACAACTTTCATCATAATTTCATGTGGAGTTTTCGTACGGTCTTTTGTTTTTTTCATAGTATGTTTCTTTGTGTGTATAGAAATTTGATTTTTAACATGAATACCGGAGGTATTTTTATTATTTCTTTCTACGCCCCGCATTTGCAGGGCTTCGAAGGATAAATATCGAAAAACATTTTGCTTTATATATAAAAACAATATTTATCTTAAAATTTAACGTGTGATATAGAATACCAAAACTGAGAGTACAATTATTATTAGCCAGTAAAGAATGTATTTTACAAAAGGTTTTTTGCCGGCAAGCTTAAACGTCTCAGCTACGACGAGGCCGGATTGTGTAAGCTCCAGTGCTCTATGATGCATCGTTGACTTTTTAAAGTCAGGGCCTGCCGAAACAAAAGCATCTTTCATAGCTTTAACAAATTCATCGGGCCAGGGACCATCTACTAGGAAATATTTAAGCCATTTGTTTGGTACGTCAGCAAGGAGTACGGCTAGGCGAGCTCGACCGGGGATAAGATCCTCTTTCATATCTATTCCAATTACTTTTCTATACCATGAAGATGTGACTTCATATGCTTCTTCCATAGCAAGAATTGCTGGATCTTCGGTAGGCTTTTTTTCTAGCTTTTTATGTGCTCTATCAAGAATTTGATACACCAGATTACTTAAAACCCGCTTATTCTTTATGCGCAATGCTGTGAAATAGTTTTCTACTTTAGCATAAGCATCATCCCAAAAAGAAGGGTCCTCTATAGCATTTTTTATGGTCTCCATCTATAGCTCCAGGTTTCTGAAATAGTTTTTTTCTTTTCTATTAGCTTGCAGGAAAGTTCAAAAAGAGGAAGAACCGGTACAGGTTTCCCTGCCGCTTCAACTGTGAGTATGACCCGCCATTGTTTGTTGAATGGGTCCTTTAATATTTGAGGATCACCTACAAATTTAGCATTGGGAGAAATTGTAGTTACTGCTTTTATGTTTGTAACGTCATCCATTTTATCAAGTTCTGGGCTTGAAAAGTAAATAATAAAACTGGTCTGATTTTTATTTTGTGGATTAGTCTCCAGATAGGTAGATGTGACAGTAGCAACTTTTTGTTCGGGTTGTTTCATGGACCAATTAATTGTGTAGTCGAACTTGTATGGTATTCCTGGTTTAATTTCTGAACTAGGAACCCACAATACTTTAATATTGCCATCAAATGTTCCTATTGGAGTTGGGCTTTCAATAAGATATACTGTGCCGGGCCCCCAGTCACTATTTGGAGTAACCCATACATTTGGTTCAAGCTGATAAGGGTTGTTTGGACTAAGGTAATTTCCATAATTCCTATCACGCTGTAGTAAACCAAAGTATTTGATTTTATTAACAGGGAAGAGTGTTATTTGTTCCTGTTGTGGATTAACAAGAGGTTTCCATGTTTGTGTATCACTGGTTGAAATTATCAAGCCGTCTGAGCTGTGTACCTCTGGATGGTTAAACTTAAGTATATTTCTAGAGTTTTCACCCAAATAAAAAGATGATATTATTGGCGAGAGTCCAAGAAGTGTAACTGAATTACGGACATATATTACTGATTTTACCTTAATTGTAGTTATTTCTTCAGGTGTTATTTGAAACTCATATGCACCTGTTACACTTGGACTGTCCAACAGAGCATAAACGATAACAGATGTTGCTTTAGGGTCAGGTTTTCCAATCCAAAAATCTTTAAAATATGCATATTCCTTTGTAACATCGGGGATACTAGGGTTGATTGATACTCCTTCAGTATATGAACCAGGGAAATTATTTCTTCCAAGAGCTTTCAAAGAAGAACCTCCTAAGAAATCAACAAAGGGAATGTACTCATTCTTTTTTGTTAGCTGGCATAAAAGTTTGAAACCGGCATAACCTGAAATTCCTTCCATCTGTTTTTTTATATTGCCAAAGTCGTAAAGGTCAGGGCTATATCTGAAGTTCTCTAAATAATTGTTTTTAAATTCATTTATTTGTACAGGGTGTGAAAAAACTGAACCCAGTGGGTATAGGTTAAGCTGAAAAAGCATTTCTTTGCTGTTCCAAAGCTGTTTATCTTTTTGAAATTTGATTTGGTCGTATTGAGCTCTAGTCAGTGAAGCTGCTTCTGCGGGCAACTTGTAAGCTTCTGCTGAATACTTTGCTTTAGATAATTCTTTGGCAAGATTGTCCACAAAGTCAAAGTTTATTGTTTGGTAGCTAATTGAGTAACTTGATATACTCAAAAATAGAAAGAATAGCATAAGGGTAAAGCTTCTGTAAAATGAACCTATTTTAAAGCAGGTAGGTTTGTTTAACTGGTATTCAGTAAAACTT
>CAZVCD010000124.1:0-7695 GCA_964625675.1 uncultured Victivallales bacterium
CCTGATATAAAAATAATTTGCAAAAAGTTTGTAAGTTGACTAAGTCAAAAAGCTAAAAACTGTAATGTTAAAGTTACAAATAGAGGAAAAATAAATACCAAGACTAAAAGCTAGAATGATATTTTTTTAACTAACTAGCTACTTACTAGTTAGTTAATTTATATAACTCTGATATTTTAGCTTTTGCAGTGCATATTCTTATATCACCAGCTCCATAAAATATTAGTAGTTCGTCATCATCTTTGAGAAACTCTTTGTTTTCAAAAGGAACCGTACCACAACAGAAGACTGCAAATACATCTTTTGGCTCAAGCCAGGCTGATTGTTCTTCATAACCTCTTTCTGGACTTAAAATAGGATCCTTTATTTTGTTGACATTTATTTGTAGTTTGTCGTTAAGTATATCAAAATTCAGAAATAATCCGCCCAGTCTATAATTTCTTCGTACATGCTTCTTCTCTAAATGATCAACTCCATGATAAACAAAAAATAAACCATGTTCTGTTTTTACAGGCGGAGAACAAATACCCATTCGTTCTCCTTCCCATTTTTTAGTTGGCTCTAAAAATATTTTATGTTCTTTCCATGGTCCTATAGGGGTATCAGAAAAGGCTATCATAACTTCGCTTTTTTCAAGCCTGTATATTAATCCATATTTTACTGTTTTGTGATTTATGTCAACAGGAAATACGCAGGCATTACGACTGAATATTCTTTTCTTCACATTTTTTGGAAAAACCAAACCATGTCTATCCCATGCCCTGTTCCAATTATTACGTGTTTGATCTTCTGATTCATAACCGCTAAAAGATGATTTAAATAGAAGTTCTTTAAAATCGTTGATTTTTATTGAAGCAATGGCTGTCTGGCATAGCTCGCTATATGCCGTATAAACCATATAAATAGTATCATCTATAAGCGTAATTCTAGGATCTTCACAACCTCCTTTTTCCCTTGATCTCATCGCTTTGTTTTCGTCAGAAGGATATTCATAATCCTGCGTCGGTTCAAATATAGGAAAAGGTAGTCTGCCTATTATATCAATACCGTTATTTGTCCATGCCAAGCCTAATCTTGAAATATGATCATGACCTAGTGCACGATAAACAATGTAGTTAACTCCGTCCAGCTTAAATGCAGCAGCATTATAAACCATTTTTGATTCCCAATAATGCTCTTTTTTAGCTTCTAATATTGGATTGAATTTATATCTTTGTAAAACGCCATTATGTTCCCATAAAGTTTTATCACACGCAGCTCTTCTAATTTTATCCATTAACCCTCTTCTTATTATTAAAGACAGATAGCATCTACAAGACTTAAAACTGTCAAGAGTATTAATTTTTAATTATTTAAATCATATATTATTATTTTGCAGGGAATATTACTCTTGATTCATTACCTCTTAGAACAGAATTCGGCTGCTCCGAAATTTGATTGCTCAGTTCTGTAACTGCATCAAGGGTTTGGTCAAGTTTGGAAGTAGTATTCAGTAGTATCCTTTGAAGTCCCTGTGATTCTAATGTCTTTATTAGAGTATTTACTTTGTTCAGTAGAGAATCAAGGGTCGCGAAAGTATTATTAACATTTGAAGTGATTTCTGTAAAATTAACCTTTGCAACCTGGTTCAACAGTTTACTTACATTTGCAACCGCCCCTGATACAAATGTAGGTATGGAAGGGATGTATAAATTATCGCCGATAATTTGCTGTAATTTCGGGTTAATCAATTCACCTTTTTCGATATTGTACTGTTCGATACCAATGTACTTGTTTCCAGATATTCCCACTAGTTGGAGCGAACATCTGAATCCTCTATCAACATAGCTTTCTATATATTTGTTGATGTATTTTTTACTCTTCATATTCTTCGTAATATGTTTCCTGTCCTTAGCGGCCAAAACATTGGGATAAAGATCCATGTAGACCAAAATATTACCTCGATGTTCAATCATTATTTTAGACACAGTACCCATCGGTACACCATTATATTTTACAGGTGATCCAATAGACAACCCGTCAACCGATTCAGTAAATATGGTCATCACTTTAATTTTGGGTACTAAAAACTGAGATACGCCAAAAAAGAATATACCCCCAAGGAGAAGTGTTACGCCAATTATTATAAACAGCCCCAGTTTCCATCTGTTAGCTTCAATCATATTAAACATCCTTCATTTATATTTTTCTAGTGAGACCATCCCTGTCCAAAAATCGTTTCACCCATTTATTCTTACAGTGTTTCTGCAAATCGTAGGGATTACCCATTGCAACAATGCCTTTTTTCTCTTTATCTAAAACAATCACGTTGTCTGCTATAGCAAAAATACTGTCAAGTTCATGTGTTACTATTACGATTGTAGCACCAGTCTTTTTCCCCATTTTTAAAATAAGTCTGTCAAGCTCTGCTGATGAGATAGGATCGAGCCCGGCAGAAGGTTCATCAAAAAAAAGTAGTTTTGGGTTTAAAGCCATTGCTCTGGCTAATCCGGCGCGTTTTTTCATACCCCCACTGATTTCATGTGGCATATAGTTAGAAAATTCCGCAAGTCCTACTTGCGATAGTTTTTCCATGACAATCTTCTCTTTTTCCTTATAACTCAACGTAGTGTATTCATCAAGTAACAATAAAATATTTTCACCTATCGTAAGAGTACCAAATAAAGCTCCATCTTGATATGTGACTCCAAAACTTCGCATTAGTTTATTTTTTTCTTTTAAATTAGCCTTAACTATGCTTTGTCCATGTAGCAGAATATCACCGTCAAAAGGTTTGTATAGACCGATAATGTTTTTTAGTAGAGAACTTTTTCCACAACCGGATCCACCCATTATAACAAAAATTTCACCTGCTTTAACAGAAAAATTGAGGTCCTTAAGGACTGTTCTCTGATTATAGCCTATTGTTAAATCTCTAATTTGAACAACAGTTTCTTTTTTCATGTGCTTAATCTATATAGTAAAAAATATTGTTATTATTGTATTTGCGATAGCAATAAGAAATATACCGCTTACAACTGCGGAGGTAGTAGAGCGGCCTACGCTTTGGGCGTCTCCTGAAGCTTCAAAACCACGCATACATCCAACTCCCGCAATAAGTAAAGCAAAAACTATGCTTTTTAAAAAACCTTGCATGTAAGCAGAAAAAGTTATAAGCTCTAAAATTTTGTGAAACGTTTCAGGAATTGAGATACCCAGTTTAAAATAAGTTACAAACATGCCCCCAACAATACCCGCAATGTCACCAAAAATGGTTAATAGGGGAAGTACAATCATTAATGCAATAACTTTAGGTATGACGAGAAAACGGACAGGGCTAAATCCCATTGTAACCATAGCATCCACTTCCTCAGTTACCTTCATAGTTCCGATTTCAGCGGCAAACGCTGAACCGGCACGGCCAGTGGCTACTACTGCTATCATGATAGGCCCCAGTTCTTTTACTAATGCCAGTACCACTAGATTTATAACCATGTCCTGGGCTCCGAGGTGGGTTAACTGGATAGCCCCTTGTAATGCCAGTACCAGCCCCAGTAAAAAACCTACTACTACAACAATTGGTAAAGCATCACTGCCACAACTGTCCATATAATAAAAAGTCTCACGCCACCTTACTTTGCGAGGATGAAAAACTGCGTATATAAGAGCTATAAAAACTTCGCCAACAAATGAGAGCGTATTGACACAGTCTTTACCGAAATTACAGCCGAAATCTCCAATATGAAGCAAGAAGTTCTTTACTCTTCTATGCTCTTCTTTCATTATAGACTTGTCTTTTTTTTGGGAATTACTCATATTTAATAAGATATCTGTTTATTGGTTAAATACTTTTTGTTTTTAAGTCTATCAGTTGTTGTCTAATTTTGTTGGCTAAATCACCGGCAGATATAGACATAGCTTTTGCAAAATTATCAGGAGAGGGTTCATCAAAAGTTTGTTTAAAGGTTTCCTCATTTTCTAATATATAAATATTGTTGTGTTTAATACGGTAATTAACACTGAGTTTTGTATATTTTTCTTTCAAATTTATTTCAAATAATGTAACATCGCCATATAGAATATAATCTTCGTCTTGACTAAATGCTTCATTATTGAATCCCAGGGAATCTCTTAGATAGGATGTAATCAACATCCCTGGAGTTTTAATCCATCTATTATAGGGGTCTTTTTCTATCTCATACTTGCCTGTTCTATAAAGCATTTGATATGCAGATTCAGTCCCGTTCATAAAAGGCATGACATAAAGTCTTATTTTGGGAGATGTAATCTTTTTAGGTACTCCAAGATCAAATGTGGATACTTTATGTGTTGGATAAAAGATGCAGCCTGATATTAATAGTAGGGAAAACAGAAAAGCAAAAAGACCGCATTTATTTAGTTTTTTCAGTGAAAGATAACTCAATTTTATGATATCCTTTCTTTATAGTATTTTCTAGTTAAATTTGGTTTAGCTTTTTATACAATTGAAGGAATAATACAATATTGTTTTCAGTGATTTTATAAGTATACTTCTCAAATTAAACTGTTTCAAGAAAATTCATAAGTATTTCATACTGTTCCACTAGATTTGAAACAGAAACCCATTCATCCGGTTTATGTAAACCACCACCATCACAGCGTGTCATGATAATTGGCATTCCTCTTTTAGAAAGGAACCTTGCATCAGATGCACCGGGTGACTTTGTAAAGTTAACATGTCTACCAAGATAGTTTTCCGCAGTGCTTTTGTACTTCTGTATATAACTGTTTTCCGGATCAGAATAAAACGTTGTCCCTTCAATAACATTTTCTACAATAACAGTATCATCTCCAATTATCTCTTTGGTTTTTTTTATTATTGACTCAGCTAAAGCAGGGTAGGGGAATCTTATGTCCAAATACATAACAGCTTTTTCCGGCACTTTGTTTATTGTATCTCCCCCCTCTATTCGACTAAGGTTTATGGAAGTGATCCAGTCTTCGTCAGTCTGTGGGTGTGGATATCTCTCTATTAATTTGTTATATATGTTTATTAGCTTTACAATAGCGTTATCACCCCTCCACAAATATGCAGCGTGCGCAGTAGCACCAAGAGCTGTAATTTTCAGTACTAAAAGGCCTTTTTCTTCGGTGAGTATGTTGAAGCGACCTCCACCATCAGGGATGTATGCTACATTACATGAATACCCTTTTTCTTCTATAAGGCGCTCAATGCCATCATTTCCCCCTATTTCCTCATCTGTGCTTAGCATTAAAGCCACAGACAGTTCAGGCCTTGTTTTAGATATTTTCTCCATTGCAATCATCAGCATGGCTGCAAATGCTTTCATATCAAAAACACCTCGACCGGTTATTCGGTCTCCATCATATTTTAATTTGAATAAATGTTTCTTCGCGCCAACTACATCTAGATGTCCGTTAAGTATTATTTTTTTCTTTTTTTCTTTTGTATTAGAAATAACAATCGAATGTTTGGAATTCTTAACATATCGTTCAATATAAAGTCCCTTGTTTGAAAAATAATTTTCTACAAAATCAACTATTTTTTTAAGATTCTCTGGATTTGCAGCAGTAGACTTTATTTCAACAAGTTTTTCTGCTATTTTTAGTATTTCTTTTTTCATATATTATTTATAGATACTTTCTGCAATATATCGGAGGTACATGCCTTTGGCTTGTTAAATTTTTTGTTTTTGGGTCATTTGTTGAATTTTTACCTTCAATTTCTATTGTTGTTTTTCGAAAACCATTTCACCTTGGGGATAAGAACCTTATACTATGCAATTTTATCCGTAGATACTAAATATTTCATTAGATAAAAAGAGAATTATCACAAAAAATATCGTTTTAAAAGTTATGACATTTGATTTGAAGACTTTTCTTTGTGAATTTCTATTTTTTTTATAAATAAAGTGCTCTAAATTTATTAAAAAAAATCATTTCAATGGGGGGAGGGGAGGACTGTTTGTTATTATTGTTTTGTATCTATAATTTCAATAAAAAAATATTTAGTCTTCTCGAAATGAGAGAAATGATTGCAGTATCTATCATAGAAAAGAAGTTCAGCTTTTATATACTCTCGCCACTCTGGGGGATATCATGCAGACAAGTTCGTAGCTAATAGTTCCTAGTTTTTCTCCTACTTCATCCACCGATATTGTTTGATTCCCCTGTGTTCCGTATACAACGACTTCGTCGCCTTTTTTTACATTTTTTATATGGCTGATATCAACCATGCAGTGATCCATGCATATACGGCCTACTATCGGTGCCCTTTTACC
This sequence comes from uncultured Victivallales bacterium, assembly GCA_964625675.1. GTDB lineage: Bacteria > Verrucomicrobiota > Lentisphaeria > Victivallales > GWF2-38-69. The sequence continues at coordinate 6,261 of CAZVCD010000124.1, forward strand.
ATGTATTAGTACTTCGCCATCTTTCAGCATTCGTGAAAGACCGTCACCATATCCTATTGACAGTGTAGCAATACATGTTTGATTATCCGTCTCATATAGTCCACCGTAACTGATTTTAGCACCTGCGGGAATATTTTGAATCTGTGCAATTCGGGTTATTAACCTCATTGCCGGTTGCAGTTTGATTTTTTTATTATTTGCGGATTTAGATGGATATAATCCATAAATAATAATACCGGGTCTGACCATGTCTAGATGTATTTCAGGATGATCAATTATCGCGGCGCTGTTTGCTGCGTGTTTAATAGGTATGTTTATCCCTGCATTTGAGAGTAATTCCAGAAACAGAGTGAATCTTTTAATCTGGAGTTCTGTATATGTTTTATTAAAATTGTCAGCATCTGCAAAATGTGTATAAATACCTTCAATATCAATATGTTCCAAATTGGATATTGATTTAATTTCATGCATGGACGAAATATTCGGTTTGAAGCCTAGTCTATTCATTCCGGTATCTACGTTTATATGTATTTTTACCTTTTTATTTAAATTTTTAGCTGCATTATTAAGGTTTACTGCTGCTTCTAAACAATACACTGTTAGTGTTATTTGCAGGGAAATTATTTTTTTATACATATCTGAATTAACATACCCAAAGACTAAAATAGGGGAGGTAATATCATTTTCTCTGAGTCTCAAAGCCTCACTGTATCTTGCAACAGCAAGTCGGGAAGCACCACCTTCAAGAGCAGCTTTAGCAATCTGTATATCACCGTGACCATAACCGTTAGCCTTAACAACTGCCATAATTTCAGTTTTAGGTTTAATTAGTTTTCTGATTGCTTTGATATTGTTTTTTACTGCGTTCAGGTCTATCTCAGCCTGAACTACCGAATGGATTCCCATCAAATATCCTCTATTCTAGTATGTTTGTTAGATAGACTTTTATATCTTAACATGCTTATAGGCAACATGTAACATTCTTGAATTATGACAATAAGATACGTTTTACATATTCTATATTACTTATATCTAAATGTGTATGCAAGGTAGATATTCAATTATTTAATTTATATTTCCCCCATTGCTTACTGTATTTATCTCCTCGATTTCTCTAAAAAGGAATCACTAAACAAATCTTTGCCTGGGTAAAAAGGGGTTCCAAAGCTTTTCTCAACAAACTTACACATACTGTCAATAATTAACAACAAGTTATTAACATTGCAAAAAAAACAAGCCATAAGATGCTTCTTATCAGTCTATTAGAAATGTTAGTGAAAACAAACAAGTAGAAGGCAATTTAACATAATATGTATTATGCGACGTTATGAACTGTCAAAAGAAAGAGGGCCTAAAACGCTTTAAAACGTAATAAGCCCCCCTGTGTCAAACGACAATTATATTTTCCCTTCAACGACAATTAAAAATTCCCATT
>CAZVCD010000125.1:0-7671 GCA_964625675.1 uncultured Victivallales bacterium
TTAAGTTGTATATAAACAATACCCAATGTTTATTGGAAGATCAACTTAAACATTGAAAATTTTTAATTGTCCTCTGGCTATTCTAGACTATTGACTATTTGCTGTGTCAACTTTCAGTATCCAGTGTTGAAACAATAACTTCCAGTTCTCGAAGGATTTTTTTGGGTACTGTATTTTTTAATTTTGGGACTTTGCCGTTTACAAGAAAGATTTTTTTTCTTCCGCCTTCAATAAAAAGGTGTCCGCTATTGACGCTTAAAGACGTGTAACCGGCCAATGCAACTTTTAAACGCAGCCTAATTATCCTTATAAATGTTGACGTTTCATTAGGGCTTGAACCAAATCTATCTTCGATTTCTTCCTGTAACGAATTAATTTCTTCATTTGTAACGGCAGCACTGAATCTACGATAAAAATCAACCCTTAATCTTTCTGTTGGAATATAATCTTTGGGCAGGCCGGCTATTAAACGATTTCCTCCGGCATGAAAACCAAAATCTAAAAAATCAAACGTGAGGTCCACTGCCGATAGAAAGACCATTTCCTTTTGTCCTTTTGCTTTAGCAATAGATGATTTTAAAAGTTGGCAGTATAATTCAAAACCGATAGCATTAATATGTCCGCTCTGGCTTGCTCCGAGTATATTTCCAGCTCCTCTTATTTCAAGGTCCTTCAAAGCCAGCCTGAACCCGGCTCCAAGTTGAGTGTATTTTCTGATCGCGGCAAGTCTTGCTCTGGCATTTCCTGTCATGATATTATGAACAGGCAATAAAAGATAAGCGTATGCCTGTCTTGACCAACGGCCTACTCTGCCTCGAAGCTGATACAGTTCTGCTAAACCAAAACGATCAGCTCTTTCAATAATTATAGTATTGGTATTTGGTATATCTACTCCTGATTCGATTATTGTAGTACAGACTAAAACATCTATTTTTCCTTCGATGAATTTCCTCATAACATTTTCAAGTTCATGTTCATGCATTTGCCCATGTCCTATTCCGAAAACTGCATCCGGAATAAGTTCCTGAAGCTGTTTGCACCGAGCTTCAATTGTTTTAACTCTGTTATGAACATAAAAGACCTGTCCGCCTCTTTGTATCTCACGAATAATTGCATTAACAATTATTTTTTCATCAAATTGGCAGACCATCGTTTGAATAGGTAAGCGTTCATTTGGGGCAGTCATAATAGTACTTAGGTCTCTAATGCCAGACATAGCCAAATATAAAGTGCGGGGGATTGGTGTTGCAGTCATACTAAGCACATCAACTGTTGCTTTTAACTTTTTAAGTTTCTCTTTATGCATTACCCCGAAACGCTGTTCTTCGTCAATAATAATAAATCCCAATGAAGCAAACTGTACATCATCTTGTGCTAAGCGGTGTGTGCCAATAATAATATCAATTTTACCTTCTTTTAAATCATTGAGAATTTTTTTCTGTTCAGATTTACTTCTGAACCGGCTAAGCATTTCGATAATAACGGGGTATTCAGCAAAGCGTTCAATAAAACTATAATAATGCTGTTGTGCTAAGATGGTAGTTGGCACAAGAATAGCAACCTGTTTTTCATCCATTACAGCCTTAAAAACTCCTCTCATTGCTACTTCTGTTTTTCCATATCCAACATCTCCGCAAATCAGTCGGTCCATTGGTTTTGAGGAACTCATATCTCTTTTTAATTCTTCTCCGGCTTTTAATTGATCTGCTGTTTCATGATATGGGAAAGCCTCCTCAAACATTGCCTGTTCTCGGTCATCTGAAGGGAACTTATAGCCATGGTCAGTATATCGCATTGCTTGTATGTTTAACATATCTAATGCCATATTTTGGGCAGCCCTAACGGCGGAAATTTTCATTTTTGTCCATCTTGTTCCACCAATTTTGCTTAGTTTTGGTACTGATTTTCTGGAACCAATGTATCTGCTTACCAATCCTGCCTGCCATGTAGGAACATATAGTTTTACCTCATCGTCATACTCAATTTCAATAACTTCTCTGGTATTGCCTGAAACTGTTATCTCTGAAATACCGTTAAATATTCCTATCCCATGAGTTACGTGTACAGCGTAGTCTCCAATATCTAAGTCTGCAAAATTAGCTGTTTCAAAATTATCATCTATTATTTTTTGCCTGTTTTTTAACGTTGACGGCAGATGTCTTTTGTTTTCGATGAAAAATAGTTCTTTTTCTGTAAGGATTACTATTTTTTCTTGCGGTATTATTATTCCGTTATGAAGTTTTCCGTTTTCAATAATAATTTTACTTATTGGAATATCATTATCCAAACACCATTGTTTCAGGTGTTCACGGCCACCAGTGCCATTGCCTATTAGCGCAATCTGATATTTGTTTTGAATCCATTGTTGAATTTGCTGTACCCGTAATTGAGTACACAGGATTTTGTTTGAATAATCAATTTCTTCATTCAGAGTACCAGCAGTATCTATAGGTAAAGAAAATATTTTAGTATCAACTCCTTTTGTTGAATTTGCTGATTCCACCGAGTCCAACAAGTAGAAAGCATTGTCCTTTTTTGATTCTTTAAGAAAAATGCTTTCACTGACTTCATCTCCAAATGTTTCCAGGTGCACTTTGCATTGTTCGGGATTAACAATTAACAGTTTAGGAGTCTTTTTAAAGTAATTAAGGAAAGAGTTTTCCCCCGAGTTTTCATCAATTGTTGTACGTCCTATGACTGTATAGGAATCTACTTTAGAAACAGACTTTTGCGTGGTCGGATTAAATAATCGAATTTCATCTATTTCATTATCCCAGAATTCTATTCTGGCAGGTAATTCAGAAAAAGGAGAGTAGATATCTATCATTCCTCCACGGACTGCAAATTCTCCGTAAGTATTAACCTGAAATTCGTTGTCATAATCCATTTCTACAAGTTTTTTTTTCAAGATTGTAAAATCAAATTCTTTGCCTTTTTCAAGATGAATATAACTTTTCGAAAAAATCGCAGGCGATATAACTGGAGAAAAGCATGACATCGCACTAGTGACAAACCAATTATTGTCTTGACCGTTGACTGCGTTAAATAAAATTTTTGCTCTGGAAGCTTCGTTTTCAGGAATACAGTTCTTGAGGTCACCCACTTCTGGTAAAAAACTTATATTTAAGGAGGAGTCGGTGAATTTGCTCCATTCCTGCAATAAATCAAACCCTTTTTCAGCAAGGGAAAGAGCCGGAAAGACGACAACAATGGGTTGTTTAGAGGCTAAAGCAGCTTGAAGTAGTGCCGGCACAATGGCGCTATCATCGACATTACGGAAGGCTTTTAACATTGAAACATCAGTTAAAAATAACTGCTTCAATTTATTTTTTGCAATATTCTTGCACATTTAATTTGATATTTCCCAAAATAAAATTATATTTTGATTTTTATTGCTGTGTAGATATAGACAATTTAGGTCCTTTACAATATAATTGGTTATACTGCGTATATTAACGTATATACATGTAATAGGTTTGGCAAAGTTGAGATAGATTTTTGTTGTAAATCTTTTTTTAAGGAGTCTATCTACTAACTCTATACCGTATAAATATGAAACAGGTTAAAATTTGGAATACAACAGATGCTTGAAAAATTATCAGAAAAAATTAGAGCAAAAAGAGGTAGAAAATCTAAAAGCGAAAAAGCAGATATTTTAGATAAAATTCCTGCTGCTTCAGAAGTAGCACCACTACCTAAAAAACGTGGACGAAAAAAGAAAACTGAACAGGAGGTGATACCTGCACCAGTAAAGAGAAAAGTTAAAAAAATGAATACTGCCAGTACCCTGCAGTTACTGGGAAAAAATGACACTATGAAAGTCTACATGCAGGACATAGGCAAAATTTCTCTGGTTACAAAACAGGAAGAAATAGAGCTGGCTGCAGATATTCATGGAGACTGTGATGAGGCTAGGGAAAGAGCAACGGCTATTCTTATTAAAGCAAACTTGCGCCTTGTTGTTAAAATCGCACATGATTTTAAAGGACTTGGTCTTCCTCTGCTCGACTTAATATCTGAAGGCAATATTGGCCTGATGAGAGCTGTAGAAAAATTTGACCCGCAAAAAGGTGCTAAATTCAGTTCTTACGCAGCATGGTGGATTAAGCAATCTATGCGTCGTGCTTTAGCAAATCAGAGCCGAACAATTAGGATTCCTGTTCAATCTGCTGGAAAAATTAATAAAATTAAGTCTATGCGCTTAAAGCTAACAGAAGAATTCGGGCGCGAACCAACTGACGCTGAAATAGCTGAAAGGCTTGAATTCAGTAAACGTACTGTATCAGGCTTGCGACTTGCAGACCTTCGAACATTTTCTTTGCATGATCCAATCCAACAGGGTGAAGACGGAGAGTTTCAGGATATTATTCCCGACCTTGCTGCGCAAACACCAGAACGTATTCTTGGAGATATGGAATCTGTAAAAAGATTGAAACATCTTATTACAGGGCTTGATGACAGAGAAAAGAAAATATTGAAAATGCGTTTTGGTCTGGATGGAGAAAAATCCCGTACACTTGAAGAAGTTAGCCAGGAAATTGGTAGGACTAGAGAGAGAGTTAGACAGATACAAAATCAGGCTTTACAAAGATTAAAGCAAATGCTTTTTGATGAAGCCAGTTTTACACAAGAATAACAAAAAGATTATTTAAATAAAATTTTAAGGAGTAAAAAAACAGCATGTCCGAGATTAAAGTAAAAAAAGGGGAAACCATTGATAGAGCTCTTCGTCGTTTAAAGAAAAAACTTGATAAAGAGGGTACCCTTAAAGAAATCCGTAACAGACGTCACTATGAAAAGCCTAGCGAAGTAAAACGCAGATTGGCTAAGTCATCAAAGCGTCGTTAAACTCCTTGCTTTTGATGCATAATTCAAACCCGTTCAGATGTCTGAACGGGGTTTTTTATTTGACATACGTGGCAAATATTATCAGATAATATATCTACAAATCCTATTAATGCTCTATCTTTATTCTGGCATCGACGGCAAAAACTTTTTCAGATGTTCCCAGTAATGGGTTCAAATCGAGTTCAACTATTTCTGGAGCTACTTCCAACAAAGCGGACAGACGGCATATAATATCAGAGAATATATCTTCATTCACTCCCCCCTGCCCTCTTACGCCCTGAATTATTTTATAACTTTTGAGGTTTTGTATCATTGAACAAGCTTCTTCTTTAGACAATGGAGATAAACCTGAACTAACATCTTTTAAAACTTCAATAAAAATGCCGCCAAGTCCGCATAATATCATATGCCCAAATTTTTCTTCTTTCTTAGCTCCGACAAATAATTCAATACCGGAAAGCATAGGCTGCATTAATACAGCTTCAACATCTTTTATTTGAATCATGCGTTCAAACTCTTTTTCTACAATTTCTTTATTTTTTACATTAAGTACAACACCGCCAACATCAGACTTATGAATCGGTCCCACAACTTTCATTACAAGGGGAAAACCTGTTAAAGCAGATGCTTTCAGGGCATCTTTTTTAATTTTCACAACAACTTCTTCGGTTCTGGGTATATTCGCAGCATCAAGTAAACCCTGTATTTCTATAGGAGAAATATAGCCATCTTTGGCTTTACCTATAATGTCTCTTATTTTGCCTTTATCCAATAATGGTAATTTTATATTCGGTGTACCTGGTTTGGGTGTATTATAAACCTTTGTTAACGCTGCGCCAAGTGCTACTTCATCGGAAAAGATGGTATGCCCTTTTGCAATAAAACCTTCTGTTTCTTTTCCAGCAGTCAAGCCTGATGGCAACACAGGAAATATTGGTTTTTTAGATGTTTTCATTTTTTCATCAAGTATGTCATATACATCAAAGATAGGAACAAGTCCTGGTGTTCCAAAAATAACTACCATTCCATCTATATCATTAAATTTGTTATCTATGTAGTCTATAATTGTTCCGAGCTGCTCAGCTGTCCCTGTAGCAAGAAAATCTATAGGATTTGCTACCGAAGATCCCGGGCAAAGCTGACTCAAAAGTTCATTCGCATCTTTTCCGGATAAGCTTGGAACATTAAGCCCCCCGGTTGAAAGGGTATCGGTAAGCATTACTGCAGGGCCTCCAGCATGAGTTATAATCGCAATATTCTTACCTTTAAGTTCAGGATGCATAAAAATGGAAGCAACACTAATTAAATCTTCTCTACCATAGCAGCGAACTATTCCTGCTTTTCTGAATAATGCATCTACTGCAGTATCTGAACTGGCCAAAGCTCCAGTATGAGAAGAGGCAGCACGACTTCCAGCTTCAGAAGCTCCTGCTTTTATTGCCGCTATTTTACATCCTTTTCTGATAAGAGAACTTGCGTGTTTTAGTAGTTTGCGGGGATTAGAAATATTTTCCATATAGAGAAGCTTAACTTTGGAATCTTTTTGCGGATCAAATGTTTCATCCATGTACTGAAGTACTTCTTCAACCCCCATTTGCGCACTGTTCCCAACCGAAAACACATTTGAAAATGTTAATCCTTTAGGAATACCGGATTCAAAAATAAAACATGCGGTTGCACCGGAACCGGAAATAAAATCACACCCTTTTGGATCAAGCTTTGGAATAGGAAGAGTGAAAATACCATGATAATTTGGCGTTAGCACACCTACACAGTTAGGGCCTATCAAAGAACCACTAACACTGTTTACAGTCTCTACTAGTTTCTTTTCTAGAATTGAGCCTTCCTTGCTTTCTTCACTAAAACCGGCTGATAATATAATAAATGCTTTAGTTCGTTTTTTAAGTGCCAAAATTTCAACCGTCTGAGGGGTATACTTTGCAGCTATAGCAATAATTGCAAGGTCTGTATTTGGAATATCTTCACAGGAATGATATGATTTAATCCCTTGTATTACAGTTTCTTTAGGATTAACTGCGTATAGTTTTCCACCAAAGTGTCCATCTAATAAATTCTTTAAGATTTTACCGCCAGGTTTTTCAATGTCATTTGATGCCCCTACAACAACAATACCGGTAGGGGTTAATAATTCTTTTGTAAACATAATTAAGGCCTCTTCAGTATAAGATATAAAATAAATACTAGAATACTGTAATTAATAAATTGGTTATTCAAACAATACATCGGAACAAATCCAGTAAAAAGTTTAAAAAACCTTGCTGTCTGTTTAAATATACATTATTTTATACTATAATTAAATGTTATAATTTAGATGAAAAAATATAATATAATATTTATTTTAATTAATTATTGGAGAACATAGAATTATGAAGAAATTATTTGGTACAGATGGAATTAGAGGTGTAGTAAATACATATCCAATAACTCCGGAAGTAGCACTACAGCTGGGTAAAGCAATAGCGCTATATTACGATTCTCAGAAGTTAGATACTCGCCATATGGTTGTAATAGGTAAAGATACAAGGCTGTCAGGATATATGCTTGAAACCGCATTAACAAGCGGTTTGCTAAGTATGGGGATGGATGTACTTGCCGTTGGACCAATGCCAACTCCGGCAATAGCTCATTTAATAAAATCATTTGCCGGAACATGCGGAATAATGATTACAGCTTCACATAACCCCTATAAAGATAATGGCATTAAACTATTTGGGCCTAAAGGTTTTAAGCTACCTGACGAAGTAGAGCTTGAAATAGAAAAAATAATGTTTGACGGAGAAATAAGTGGATCTCATATTGGAA
>CAZVCD010000126.1:0-7651 GCA_964625675.1 uncultured Victivallales bacterium
TTATAACCGGCTTGATTATAGTATACATCAATTGGCAGTTTATTTATATTATATTGACAATATTATTTACCATAAGTTTATTATATATCTCTTTCTGTATTGCTGCTGACAAAGTGGAAAAGAAAAAGAAGACATTTGATTTAGTCGGATTTATTTTGATTTTTCTGTCTTTATCCATGTTAATTATGGGATTGAGTAAGATTATCAAATGGGGTTTCATAGAACCTGATACTCCTCCTTTTTTAGTGTTTGGTTATTCTCCGGCTGTTTTTGTTTTAGGTGCTGGAATAATATCCTTATTTCTTTTTATACTATGGGGATTTAAACGGGAAAAGAAAAAGGGAGTTGAGTCAGTGTTAATTCCCAGAGTATTTTTAACAAACAGACAAACACGATCGTCTTTATCAATGAATGCTTTTATTTATGTAGGCATGGGTGGTGTGACTTTTCTGTTTTTTATTTTTCTCCAAATGTTTTTCAATGCAAGCGCTATTACAACAGGTCTGGTAATGTTGGTCTTTTCTGCGGGAATGATTCCTTTTTCTCTTTTTACTCCACGGTTCGGAGGTAATTTTTCTCCGAGAGCTATATGTATGTTAGGAATAATTATTTCAGCTGTCGCCTGCATGCTTCTTGGATTTGGTATTACGGCATTACATGGAATTGGAATAATATTTTATATTGCTCTGTTTATTCTTGGAGTGGGAACCGGCATAGTCGCATCACAGGCAAACTTTATAGTTGCAGCTTCAATAAAAGATAAAAAGCTTGCTGCAGAATCATCCGGACTTCAGGGTGCTATGAGAAATATTGGACAGGCATTAAGCCTTTCAATTGTCGGTGTTATTTTCATATCTATACTTACCGTTACTCTTCACTATAAGGTTGATAAATCAACAAAAATAAATAGTATATCAAAACAGCGAATTGAGAAGGAAAAAGTAATATATGCATACAACACTAAAACACTTTTGAAACTTATTCATTCAAAATATAAAAATATTTCACCAGAAGGGGAAAAAGCCGCTAATACTATAATGAGGAACTCTTCTATCTTTGCATTTAAACTCACCAACATAATAATGGGATTTCTCCTGCTGCTGTTTCTTCTTCTAGCGAAGGATCTTTCTTCAGAAAAATTAAAATTAATTCAGAAACATGACAATTGATTATTGCTTTATAAGAAAAAGATTCTTTTAGAGAATCTTGTCGATAAACAAGGAAAAAAGCAAACTCCTATCCTCTTTAATAAACTAAAGGAAAAAAGATGAAGCTAAGAAAACTAATTTTAATATGTTCCGGTATAGTATTGTTTTGCATTGGCCTCACCGCTAAAGATATCACCTTAGAAGGAACTGTTATGCCTATAATGAAAACTAAGTTTAATATAGGTAGTAACGGGCCCTTTCCCGGAGTTATTGACCAAGTTGCCCCACAGAATTCTATAGTTTTTCCTAATATTTATAACATGAATGGAACAATAGCTGAACGAGGAGATACCCTTGTCCATCTTAGATCCAGGTACTGGGAAGCGGAAATCCTAGCTCGTAAAGGAAAAATAAAGGTGTTGAAAGACATCATTGTGCTTAATGTAGAACGATATAATGAAGGCAGGAAACTTCTCAAGAGTGGAGCCATAAGTTTAGAAGAGTTTCAGTTTGATAAAGCAAGTTACCATGAATACAATTATTTATTAAAAGCTGCAGAAGATAACCTTAAAGAAGCAGAAATAGTGCTTGCCTCACATACTCTTTCGGCTCCTTTCCCTGCACTAGTTGACAAAGTTTATGCCCCCGGCGGGTTATGTTCTACAATCCCGGCTGTCGTTACGGTTTCTGAGCTTGACCCAATTTGGGTAGAAGTTGAAATTCCAAGAACAGATGCCCGAAAAATTGATTACAATACACCTGTTACCATATTTCCTGTTATTGGAGATAAACCTTTAGGCGTAATGCACGGACACGGAAGATTAACCGCTAAAGGATATCAATTTGTTGTTGTTAATCAAGTTTTAGTAGAAAAAACTACTGAAGTTAATGGAAAAAAGGTTTCTATCGTTAGAAGCTGTCACGTTGTTTGGCCTTATAAATTGAGTAAACGGGAGATGGTGCTTTCTGTTCCAGCTTTATCCATATTCAAAGATAAGACAGGATATTTTGTATGGAAAGCTGAACATCAAAAAACCGATAATCCTGACAAAGCTATCGCAATGTCGTTTCCAATCCGGAAAGTTTATGTAGAACCGGGAGAAATAGAACATCAGATGGGGGGATTTTTTATATATCGTAGTCTTAAAAACTCAAAAAATTTATCTCCACGCGATCTTGTTGTGATGGATCCTCCGGAGAATCTTCAGGATGGAGATTTGGTAAGTTATGTGAGTACAAATTTTTTACTTATGCCGGGTGATAAAGTGAAAGTTGTCATTGGAAACCTGAAGGGAGATAAATAAAATGAAAACTTTTATTATTATTTTATTTCTAGCTGTTTTTACAGGAAATATTGAGGCAAAAAGTAGAACTTACACTGGAACTGTAGTTCCAATACTTAAATGTGATTATATAGCAGGAATAGACCAACGATACATGGAAGAAATAAATAAAGTTCCGCGTATTGGTCAAACAGTACATCCTCCAGTGTTCAATGAAGATGGAAAAATCATTACACCAGGGACAATTCTTGTCCAATCAAAATTAATGTCTCATATAGCCGGTATGTTAGCAGAGAAAAATATGGCAAAAAGTCTTAAGTTTGAGCTTAATGATGCAGCAGTAAGCAAAATCCGTATTAAAAAACTTTATGATGATAAAGTCGCCGACGGTTTACAAAAATTAATTAATGCTGAACTTTTAAAAGATAAGTTAGATGAAAAATATGATATAGCAGAAGCTCAATTCATGCAGGGAAAAGATGTATTAAAAGCATTGACCGATACAGCTCAATTTACTGCAGTTGTAGATGAAGTTTACCAACCTATCGGAGCTTTTGTTCAAGGACATAAAGTTGTTGAAATATCACAGCTTAATCCAATAGCCGTAAATGTAAAAATGGATAGAGCTTCTGCAGTAAATATTTCAACATCAACACTTGTCAAAATTTACCCAACTGGGCATGATACACCTGTCGGTGTTTTTCATGGTTATGGTCGAAGTTCAAAAGATGGTTATCTATTTGCTGTTTACAACTCACCTAAATATAATGGTACAATTAATATAAATGGTAGTGAAATTCCTGTAATAGAGAATGTTAACACTGTATTACTTTTTTATTTTCTTAATAATACTAAAAAATTGGGAGTACCTATCAAATCAATATTTAAAGATGACATAGGATACTATGTATGGAAGGGACTAGGAACAAAAAACATGCAGCCCGGGCAAGGATTAAAAAAAGTATTTCCTGTTAAAAAAGTATATATTAAACCAGGTGACCTGAAAAGAAATCAGGCTGGATATACTACCTACCAAATTCTTAACGACCCTGGAAAACTAGAGCTTTATGACATAATATTACTTAATCCTCCGGAAGGATTAAAAGACAATAGCCTAGTATGCTACCTGAAAAATGATTATATTTTTATGCCTGGAGATGAAGTTAAAGTCGTAATAGGTGAATGATATTCAACAAATTTAATTACCTTTACGAGAAATGCTGGTATTTAATAACTAAATAGAGCCCCTTCCAATAACTCTTAGAACAGTAAATAAACGTCTTTTTACCTCATAGAGACATTTTGGAATATCAAAAAAATAATCTAAGAAGTATTTTTCTTTGTAAATAAAGGTAAAATCTCTTAAACTCAAAAAATGGCTGTATTTTTTAAGTTTAAGGCGTGATTATTACTGAGAATTATATTTATTAGGTTAGTATATAACGAGTTATATACGTACGGCATCATAGTAGTTGAAAACTTTGGATGTTAATTGATAAAAATTTTATATCGCGTTACTGCCGAAAACTACAGTTTATAAATAGGTATACGGGTAATCAGTAAACGTCTAAAGTCAGAAAACATCGGCAGAGCATTATAGCCACCTACTGAATATAAAAAAACCAATGTATTATCATTAGCAAAAGATATGTCAAAGTTACTTAGACATTTACTTTCATCAATAGAAACTATCTCTTTGATAAATTTATCTGTTTTAATATCATACAGACAATATTTTAATTTATTATTGGTTGAGGGTGTCTTATCTAACCTTTGAGGGAAATCACCATATGCCAATAGGATCACATCCTTATTAGGGCTGACCCGTAACTTTGTTTCACCTGGTCTTTTGTCAAAAATTTTAAATAATATTTCATTATTATTTTTCAATATTTCAATATCTGTTTTTTCTTTTTTATAAAAAATAGGATCTTTAGCACATGCAATTATTAGTTTATTCAGTAGGGTAATATCATATGACACAATTTCCTTTTCTCTAAGAACAGTGCTTCCTTCAAAATGTGGCCCGGAGGTACTTCTTGTTTCCAGAGAAAGAGACTCATGTATATCTTCCTTATATGGATTCTGCTTAATCCAGGCGAGTATACCGTTTTTCCCGTTCATCGCGATTTTTAGAGTCCCATAAGTGCCTTTTCCCTCAGTACTACTGACATTTGTAGTGCCCTCCCAGCATTTACCCCAATCACTGTTGGGTACATTTTTAGTTAGGTCAAAATATCTAGCATAGAGTGTGGTCCTTTTTTTATCACAGAAAAGGACCCAACCCCTTCCTGCATCGTTCATTTCAACACTCAAATAATTTTGGTTATCATGGACTCCGGGTAGTTTTACATCGGATATTTTAATTCTTCCTGTCCAGGTTCCTCCGTTCCGATACGCCTTAGCATACAATTTTTTGCCGCTTTCAAATACTATTAGTGCGTAGGTTCCATATGAACTATTATAATTAGCTGCCGCCTTGAAGCGTCCCTGTCCGACTTCTTCTACTGTTTCTGCGTCAACATTGCCATAGTAATTACTCCTTAAATCAAAATATTGAGTGCACAACTTTTTATTGCCGATGCACCAAATGTGCCATCCCATACCCTCATTATTGATCAGTACTGTGCTATTATTGGATGTATGGTCTGATAAATAATGGTAATAGTTGCAGGATTGGAGATCAGTGTCTATAGGGAAATACCTGACAGCTGAAAAATACAGATTTTGCTTGTAATTGTTATTGTATAATGCCACAACATTGCCATTTTTATCTGCCGCCAATTTATGCTGTGTGTATGGATGGTCACCAAAGACTAATTCACTACTTTGCGATATTAATTTTGTATACAATGGATTGTTAAAACTTTTGGGAGAATTTTGAAATGTGTTGTAGGCAGGAATCATGTTGTATTTCGTACCTAGTTCAAATGAGCCATATAAATTTCCAATAATAAACAGACTGGAAAGTAGAAGTGCTATTGTCAAATATCTCCTAGTGGACATGGTCTATCCCTCCTATAATTTAACTTTATTAGTTATCTTTAACTTATAATGCTGATAACAAAAAAATATAAAACTATATATAACCCTAATGACTTTATATACATTTTTTAAAAAAATCAACACAAAATCGGTTTTAAATGAAATTATCATAATTATTTATTGAATAAACTGATCTGATTTAACTGCTAACTTCTTTTTACTTTTTCTTGAGGGCCTTTATTTTGGATTCTAATTTTTTAAAATATTCTGAGTCTATTACTTCAGTTACGGCCTGCTGCTTTTCCTGTTCGCCTATGCATATTTCCAATGTTGTTATTCTTTTTTGCAGCTTTTTCCTAATTTTTTCATTATATATAACAAAAACTAAAGCCATAAAAATTATCAGAACAACTGCAACTAATAACCATATTGCCTGTGAATAAAAATTCGGGAGATAGGCCATTGTTTCCTCATAAGGGAAGACACCTATAAGACCAAATGAATAAGCAGGATTTTTAATTTCACTTCCTGCTATAAAATATTTTTTGCCTTGAAATGTTTCCAAAGAAGTTTTTGCTTCTTTAAAATTAGTATTATGTGAAAGGTTAACAATAAATTTTTCAAACTCAACGTTGCTCTTTTTTCGCTTCTTCGGGCCTGCAATAATTCTTGAATTTTTTAAATCAACAAAGAAAAGACCTGTCTTTGTCGGTACCTTTGCAAGAAACTCCGTTTGGATTTTATTTTCTATTTGATCTATACTAATATCTGCGCCTACTACTCCGAAAAATTTATCATTCGGATCTAGAACCGGAACGGCAATGACAATACTTTCATATTCTTTTTCTGTTCCTTTAATCTTAGCATTTTGTATAACATCTGAAAAAACCTTCTGTCCACTTTTAGCCTTTTGGAAGTAATCTCTAAAGGAATAATCGTTTCCAGGTTCTTCTTTATATTCATTAGGGACAGTATTCCTAATTATTCCGTTTTTATCCATAAACCAGAGACACATCAGATAGCTGTTGGTCTTGAAAAAATTATTAAAAATACTGTTAAATTTTTTGGAAGAGGGTATTTCTTTGTATTCAAACATAGATGAAATGACCACAAGATCTCTGCCACTATCAGACAAAATATAATTTAAATCGTTGGCAACAGCTTCTGTAATCATCTTAAGCTCAGTTTTAGCAGCATTTTCAGCAATACTTATCTCATCATTATAAAATGAGACTGACAGAAGTACTGTACTTACCAGAACGACTATAAGAAATACTGCAAAAAATAGAATGTTTTTCATAAAACAAATCTTTCTTTAAATATGCTATTCTATATTATTAAACAGCTGTATATTAATTATAGCGTATCTGTCAAGGGTTAGCATCAGCTTTCTATTTTTTTGATAGCAGGCTCTTGAAACGGCAGAGAAATCCAGCTTTGATATTATTGTTTCGGATATGAATCTTCAAAGCGAAATGACAGGGCTTGACGTTATTTCAGAAATAGGGGAAAACAGTCAGCTTCCTTCCTGTATTATCATAACTGGGTACGGCGATCCTGAAACTGTTAAAACTATTAATGGTTCGGAAGATGTAACAGCATTAATGATAAAACCTATTAACTCTGAAAAACTGATTGATAAAATAAAAGAGCTGCTCTGATATGTGCAGCGGACGCATTTGTGTTTATTTTTGCGGTACTGTTTTTGTTCCTATTATTTGTTTTTTTACTCTTCTTTATGGTTTAAGTCTAATGAGTCAGAAAACCGGTTACTGGCGTTGTAAAAAATGCGAGACTAGGTTTGACAGAAAAATTAGATGGTATGATTTTGGGTAATTGGGTTTAGAACAATTCACCGTCTCTTCAACATTTGAAGTCCATATATTTCAATCACCTTTTTAAGAGCGCGCAGCTCTTTATCTTTAAAACGTTGTGGATGTATCGCCACTTTAGACCATAATCCAATATATAATTATATCTTGCCAAATAAAACTGCTGCTATTAACATGTTATTTTCTTAAAATTGCTCAGACAAAAAAAGACTGCTTCCCTTTGCTTCCTTTAAAGTGGGTAAAACATGGTATTTCAAAGTTAAACTGAATTGAGCTTAAAAATTAGTTTTAGAGGCTAAAATGGGCAAAAAAAAAGCCCCATAAAAGGAAACTGGTAGCGGCTCAGGGACTCGCTTAATTTGTGCCCAAATAAACCATTTTGCATATCTTTTGCTTGCTTTTA
>CAZVCD010000127.1:0-7646 GCA_964625675.1 uncultured Victivallales bacterium
ATATGAAATTGATTTAGGTCCCAATGAGGAATTAAATATACTGATATTCCAAAAAGTGATATTATTAGTAAAATAGATAATGCTGATATTATTTTCAGCAATATCTTTTTGCAAAACTTAATCATCGCAAAAAGAATCATCAAAATTATTAAACTTAGATATATAGTGTCTGCAAGATTATCACTGCTTATTTCAAGGTATTGTAGATAAATGCCGGTATTTTCACTTAGCCCAATTGAATATGCGGTTAAGCAGAAAAACCAGGTCATAAAAAAGACAATGTTAATAAAAAAACCAAATGTAACCCCAAAATGCTTATTAATTGAGCCGGAGTAATCTCTAAGCAGTCTATTTGACATAAGCAAATTGATAATGGTTTTGTGCGAATAATAAATAATGGGAAGCATAAAGATAGAAATAGCTAGTAGTGGCCATATCCCCCCAATACCGGCCTGTACAGGTAAATATAGTATTCCGGCACCGACAGCCGTACCAAACATTGTAAAAATCCAGTATAAGGCATTTGGCTTTTGGGTAACGTTTCTTCTTTGATAGTTTGAAGGTGGAACGTCAAAGGCATCTTTTTTCATGTTCTATAATATCCTCGTTTTAAAAAATTAGTTTGATTTACTCCTAAGATATAGTCTTTTCAAGGAGCTTTATAGAAGTTTTGCCATTTAAAGCATTCAAATTGCATTCAATACCAAAGGGGATGCTGATCATGGGAGAACAGTGGCCAGATTTAAAATTGTATATTGCAGGCTTTTCAAAATCAATAAATATATTATTAAAAACATCATACAAAGAAAAATCCTCCGGTTTTTCCTTATTACAATTTTTAAAGTCTCCCAAAATAACTCCACTGCAATCATTAAATTTACCGGCTAGTTTTAGCTGACTCAGCATTTTGTCAATTTTATAGGTATATTCGTTGATTTCTTCTAAAAAGAATAGTTTGTTCCTTGTGTTAATTTCATATTCTGTGCCTAGGCTTGAAGTTACTAATGATAAAGTGCCTCCAATGATTGGCCCCGTAGCTTCACCAGGTTTCAGTATTTTTATCTTTTCGCCAGGCGGATTTGATAAATGTTTAGTTTTCCCCGTAATGACATTTAGAAGCGACTGCTTAGTTGTATCATCAAAATTATCCGCGATGTTTGAAGCTAACATTGGACCGTGGACTGTAGCCAATCCAGCATATCTGCTTATTGCAATATGAAGAGAAGTAATGTCACTGTAACCAATGAATAGTTTTGGATTTTTTTTAATAATATCAAAATCAACTTTATCTAAAATCCTGATACAACCATAACCACCGCGTGCACACAATATTGCATCGATGCTTTTATCGGCAAACATTTCATTAATATCATTTGCTCTTAAATCATCGGTTCCGGAAAAGCTGAACCATTTTTCTAAACAGCTTTTACCGAGTTTTATTTTAAACCCCAGCTTTTCCAGTTGTTTGCAGCCCTTGTTAATCTTTTCCAAAACTACAAAATTGGCTGGCGCTACTATTCCAATAGTATTGCCTTTTTTAAGTTTCCCCCCTTTTAACATTTTTAATGCCTTAAACCACTCTGTAAGGTTCCCATTCAGGTTCATTTTCAAATATCCAGCGATAGTATTCTCTTTCCTGCAGTTTTCCAGCTGCTTCTTCATCAACAATAATAGTGCAGGCGGGATGTAGCTGAAGTGCCGTTGCTGATATCATGGAAGTAATAGGCCCTTCTACAGCTTTAGCAAGAATTTCTGCTTTTTCGGTGCCCGTAACAAGCATAATTATTCTTTTTGCTTCAAGAATAGTTCCAACCCCCATAGTTAAAGCTCGTTTAGGCATATCCTCTGGGTTATCAAATAAAGGAGAATTCTGTGCAACCGTCGTAGGGGTTAAAGCTTTTTCTCTGGTGCGTGAGCTTAAAGCAGATAATGGTTCATTAAAACCAATATGGCCGGATCTGCCAATTCCCAGCAATTGAACATCAATTCCACCGCTATCATTAATTTGATTTTCATATTCATGACAAGCTATAATGGTGTTTTTAGCCATGCCATCTGGGAGGTGAGTATTTTTTTTATTAATATTAACTTTGTCAAAAAGGTGCTTATTCATATAATATCTATAAGAATTTTTATCTATCGTTTCAATTCCTATATATTCATCAAGATTGAATGAACTACAGAATGTAAAGTCCAATTTCATTGCCGCTACTTTGTCATAAAGTTCTTCCATTGTTCTGCCAGTAGCAAGTCCTAAAACTAATGTTGGTTTTCTTTTAACAAGATCTGCGATAAGGTTAGCAGCAAGTGTTGTTGCGCTTTCTTTATTAGGTCTGATGATTACTTCCATTGTACTTCTCCTTTTTATTGATTATAATGATTACGTATTAAATAAATGGCACCTTTTGCTGCAGATTTACCCTGTTCACATAATGAAGCATTGCTTTTATCTGTTATGTATGGAATTAAAAAAGGTGAAATTCCACCTAAAAGATAACAGTTTAAGGCAGAGGCAGATTTTACTGCAAGAGCTTCTGCCAGCAGGTCAACTTCATTTGCTGCTTTTTTCAAAAGGCTTATAGCATTCTGATCTTCTTTCTTCATCGCTTCTATCACAAATGGTGCTACTTGTGCGAATTGCGTAGAGTTTGAGCTGTTTGCCCATGCTACAAATTTTGATAAGTCATTGTTAAAATGTGAAAAAACAAGGTTTGTTAAAATTGAAGGTTTAATACATTCGTCAATACTGCTAAAAGTCAAACGCACTGCTTCCATTCCCAGCCAGGCGCCTCCACCGGTATCTGCATGTGGAAATCCCCATCCGCTGACTCTATAAGTTTTTCCTGAATTTATTGAGTAACCTATTACACCAGTTCCAATACTGACGATGCTTCCGTCATTTCCATCATGTGCTCCAAGACAGGCGACATGAGCGTCTGATTCAAGAATAATGCTTGAAAAATTATGTGGTGTTGCAAGAAATTCTTTTTTTGCTTCTATTATTGACACCCCAGCCAGTCCCAGGCCGACATGAAAACTATAGTTCTTGTCATCAAGGGCAATGCCGGTATTTTTCAGAGCTTTATCTATAGCGTCATTAATTGAACTCCATGACTGCTTGACAGATAATCTAATATTTGCGGCGCCGCCGATAGCTTCACCAATATTATTACCATCGAAATCTTCAATAAGAACCTTTGTTTTAGTTCCTCCACCATCTACACCTAAAAAAATATCTTTTTTCATATCTTTTAATAATCCTGGTTAATCGTTTACATATCCCAACTGAAGTTGAATTTTAAATATTATTTTATTGATTTTGTGATTTTTTCTACAGTTCTTTTTACGATAGATTCATTTGGTTTTAATTTTTTTAATTCTTCAAACATATATTCAGCAATAGAATTATACTCTAACTTTTTGCCAGTTTTTACGTTAACTAGAAAATCTATATACCTTATCGCGCGATCAATAAGCTTGCTATTGCTTGGGTAAAGGGAAGTCATAAGATTACCTTCATAAAACCCTAAGCGGCCAAGCATTAAAGTAGAGGCTGTGTTAAGCAGCAATTTTAGCACAAGGAGTTCGGACAGCAGAGTTAAGCCGGAAATATCGAGCTGAGCAGTTCTTTTTTTAAAGGTAATCCTTATGGTATTATCTACACTTTTTACTGAAAAAGTATGTGAAGGCACTGCATAACTGTTTCTAAGTCCTATAATGTTTTTGCTGAAATCAAATCCTAAAAGCCTTTTTGAACTAGTTTCAACGTCCCAATCTAAAGTTCTCATTGGACGGCCTAATAGTAGTTCCCAGGCCCTTTCAACATTATCCGTTTCTGAAAAGAGTAAATAGCACCAGGAAGGTTTTTTATCTTTATCCAACTGGTTTTCAAATGGAGCTAAATTAAATGTAGGAGCTCTTTCAGTTGTATCTGTAAGGACGGTTATTCCATATTTGGCATCTGTATCATACAATACATATTCATGATTTTTATATGTATCAGCTTCATCAATAATGATATCTTGGAGAGGTGACATGTCAGTGTTTTTTATAAATAATGCAAGACTTGTCAGCTCTTTTTCTATAGAACCTTTGCATAATAGAGGAAGGCCTATTCCAAGCATTAAAGCGGTGGTAGCCTGCATGCGTGTACTTCCGGTTAATGCCATTTGACCTACGTATAAACTCAATGATATAACATTAGGGTTATAAATTACGTGATTTTTTATTCTTCCCTTAAGGGTACTGTTAGTGTTACAATGTAAAAACCATGGTTTAACAGAAGTTTTTGAAGCATATTCTGTGGCATCAATATTAAACGGTGATTCACCGCTTGCGCTGGCACTAATTAGTAGGTCTCCATCCTTAAATCCCGCTTTAATAAGCTGTTTGACACCTAGGTCACCATGGTCTTCGAATCCTTCAAGAGATTTTATCATGGCACTGTCGCCGCCGGCCAGAAAACCGATAACATTTTCTTTTTTATCAGAAAAAGATTGTCTCCAAAGATATTCAAGTAAAACTGCCAACCGACCGCTTGCGCCACAGCCGCAAATATAAACTCGATTTCCATTTTTGAATGTTTTATTAACCTGGTCTCTCAATTCTTCAAGCTGTGGAACATATTCACACATTTTATTAACAGCTTTAACATCTACATTTTGAATTGCTTTTATTGCTTGTATTAAATCTGTTTGTGCAAGAGTAGAAAGATTAGGCGTTTCACTGTTTGGTAATTCAGTTTGGAGAGGGTGACTTCGGAATTTTTCCTGCTGTTCCCAAAATAATTTTATTCTTTGTTCAATTACTTCAACTTGTTTCATTTTCCATTCCCAATCATTTTAAACATGATATGAATTTGTTTTTTGACTTCTTAATAACCAGCACAATAGTGATTTTAAACAGCAAAAAGATAAAAATAAGATTTACTTTACTTTTTGTCCACTCACAAAGATATGCTTAGGAGTAAAATCATCATTAAGTATTACGATATCGGCAATATAGTTTTCTTCTATTTTTCCTAGACGGTCCAAACCAAGACTTTTTGCCTGATTATAGCTGGTGGTTTTTACTAACTCCTGCAATGGTTTTTTTGTAACTTCAGAAATATTTTTAAATCCGCAGCAATACTTTAAAGTACTGCCGGCTATAGCTCCGTTTTTAACAAGTCTTGCGACAGAGTTTTCCACTTTAACGTCAAGGCCTCCCAAGTTATAGTCACCATCCTGAAGCCATGAGGCAGACGTACTATCTGTTATTAATGCTATTTTATTGATATTTTTGGCTTTAAAAACTAGTTGGAGCATTTCCGGGTTTAAATGTATTTTATCACAAATAACTTCTATCAGAACATCATTATCCAGCAAGCCGGCACCGACAAGCCCGATTTCTCTATGATGCAGTTTGGTCATTTGGTTACAAAAATGAGTAAGATGTTTTAAACCATATCCTTTAGCCTTCAAAAATTCGTTGTAAGTTGCGCAACTATGTCCACGAGAAGAGACTATTTTCATTTTATCTAATTCTTCTAGTAATCCCATACCTCCATCAATTTCAACAGCCAAAGAAACAATAGCAACATTAGTTATATTATTTATTTCTTTTATTTCATTAATATCGGGTTTTCGTACGAACTTTGGATTTTGAGCTCCTATATTGCCTAAACTAAGAAATGGGCCTTCAAGGTGAAGCCCCGCAACTTTTGAATATTTTTCATTATTTTTATATTCTGCTACGGCATGAGCAGCTTTGAGTAGTTGCTTTTTGCTTGCAGTTAAAGTGGTTGGACAAAATGTTGTTACACCTTCATCGAGTTTGGCTTTAGCAATATTTGCTATATCTTTGCCTGTCTTAGCGATGGTAGTATCATAACCTTTAGCGCCATGGGTATGGATATCAATAAATCCAGGAACTGCTATTTTTCCCTTTGCGTCGATACAGTTTTTTGATTGGGGAATATTCTTTGAATTCGGATAAATAGCTTTGATGTAATTATTTTCTATTTCAATACATGCGCTTTGCATTTCTTTATCAGGTGATACTATTTTACAGTTTTTAATTATTGTGTTCATTATTGTATCCAAATTATTATTTGATTATTATGCCTTTTTTATTAACTCTAAATGTTGTAAGTCTCTCCTGGAGACAACAATACAGGTTTAGTAGATGTTTTTTGTTTGACTTTTTCAATCCATGGTGCCGGATTCTGTTTAATTAAATCAAAAGTATTATAATGAATAGGGATAACTATTTTGGGCTTGATGAAGTGCAGAGCCCTGATTGCATCATCGGGCCCCATAGTAAAATTGTCTCCAATAGGGAGCAGGGCTAGATCGATGTTTTCTTCTCCTATAAGAGTCATATCATAAAACAATCCAGTATCACAGGCATGATATATATTTTTACCATCAATATAAAAAATAAAGCCGCATGGATTTCCGCCAAAAGTTCCATCAGGCATTGGAGAACTATGTATGGCCAATGTCATTTTCAACTTTCCCCATGGGAATTTATAAGCGCCACCAAGTTGCATAGCGTGAGTTTTTTTTACACCTTTTTGATGTAGCCATTCACATATTTCGGGGTTTGCTATTACAGTTGCATCGGTTCTTTTTGCAATTTCAACTGTATCCCCTAAATGATCTCCGTGACCATGAGAAACTAATATAAAGTCAGCTTCAACTTTATCCGGAGAAATAGGAGCTAATGGATTGCCCGTCAAAAAAGGGTCTATAAGCAGGTTGACTTTATTGGCATTAATTAAAAAGCAAGCGTGACTATACCATGTTAAACTAATTGACATAACAAGACTCTTTCATTCTTATGTATTTTTTTTATGATGAACTATTTTTAGAGTGGACATCATCTATACTACTTTCCTTGACGGTATCAACATATATTTTATTATAATATTTATTGATAATTTCATCATAAGTTCCGTCATTCTTCATTTGATCAAGTGTTTCCTGGAATTTTTTTACTAGTGCATCTGGCGTGTTAATGTTGAAACCAATATAGAGGTTTTGTTTTCTCAGTTTGAATGTTTTTTGAAGAATATCTGGTTTTTCATTAAGCTGTAACAAGAGAGATGCCGCAACCAGTTCCGACTCGGCCCAGAGCTGTACTTTGCCATTAATAAGGTTTTCCGCACTTTCTTTGTTTGATACAGATAATACTAAATTATCAAAACCTTTGCTTTTTAGATAGAGGTAGTTGGCACCCTGATCCTGAACTCCGATGCTGTATTTTTTGGCTTCCTGAAGTTTATTGACTGTTATTTTATCATTTTTCTCTTCCGAAATAGGAAGTTTTTTAGAATATAAAAACCAGTATTCTGTAGCAATCGGTCCAACCCATTTAAAGTTACTTTCACGCAGCCTTATTCTGGTTAACGAATATATTATAGTATTTGGTTCTTCAAGTGTAGCTTGATATGCTTTATCCCAGTCCATAGCTTTAATCGGAACATTCTCCATGTTTAAACGTTTCAATATTTCCTGAACTATTTCTGTTGAAATACCTACTAATTTCCCTTTTTCCATATAGTTGAATGGAGGAAAGTTTTCTGTCATTATTGTATATTTTGAAGGCTTAGGTTTTTCTATTTCTAAAGGCAAAGCACCAGTAGTTGGCGCAAGAGCGGGTTT
>CAZVCD010000128.1:0-7646 GCA_964625675.1 uncultured Victivallales bacterium
GAAATGCCATCAGTTTATTTATATCTACTTGTCCCTGTTGCCTGGTCTCAGATGCTCTTGGATCATCTTTTTTCTTTTCTATGGCTTTAAGTGTTTTCTGGATATTATTCCATGCCTGTTCAGGGGTCTCCGGTGAGTTTGCTGTTGTTATAAAACTAAATAACATTGTTGCTAAACCAACAATTCCGATAATACATCTTTTTTTTGATTTCATTTGGCAATAATGCTCCGTTTTAATTAGTGTATGAAAAGTTATTTATTATTTGATATTATTTTTTCTAATTCTTTTGATTTTATATAGGTTATAGAATAATCACTGCCACCGATCCCCTTTATCCAAAGAGTTCCATAATTTAAAATTTGACCGGCTAAATTTTGATGTGTTACAATGCTTTCTTTTTTTGATGTTGGTAATTTTATTTTAATTTTATTTATTAAGCCGCTTTGAATATAATATTCATTATTATTAGTGTTTATTTTTGTTGTATAATATCGAATCAGACTCCAGGTTGTAAAATAAAATCCTATCAACAGAAAAATACTCATATATAGTCTGGTCCAATTTGCTCCAAAGGATAAAATTATAAAACAGATTAATACAACAATGCCAGGCTGTAGGAAAATAGCACAGGAGATTATTCTATTATTTGTTTTTTGGGTTTGATTACCGGCCATGATTTATCATCTCCCTTTATTATAATTTTAGCTAATGTTTTTGTGTCAATATGATAATATTGCTCGATATTATAATTAGCCTGGTTCATGTATTTTGTATAAAACTTATTATAATCCTTGTTTTCTTTAATTTTTTCATTTTTCTTTGGAAACTTTTTATCTCCTTCTTTTTCTACCCCTTCTAATGCAAGCTGATAACTATTATATGCATCTCTCTGTACCTGATATGAAACTGATATTGTATCTTTTTTGATGTGTTCTTTGTGTTGTGTTTTAGACATGAAAAGTAACATGAAAAATAAAAACAGGAACCCGGCGGGGATAAGTAATTTATATTTTTTAGAAAACCCCTGCTTAAGTTTTTCATCCAGCGTTAATCTTATTTTCTCTTTTCTCACTATTTCGCTCCATTACAGTTTTATTATTGTAGGTGTATGCCACTTCTGTATGCCGAACATGTTTTTTAATAATAAGGTATAGCTAAAGTAGACAATTAGGTAAATGTTAATGATAAGTACAAAGATTGATGCCATTGTAGAGTATTCGTATATAAAACAAGCTATTAAAAATAGCGTTACTATAAATAAAACCTTAATGATAGTGCCTAAATAATCAAAACAGTACATTAACAGCCACCCTCCCCCAAAAAGCAATCCAATAAGTATTCCTGTTATATAAGTTTTTTGAACATGAGCTGTATAATAATGAACTAAAGCAAACATGTTTTTTAATTCCACACTATATAAATAATAAAGGAATACTGCCAATAAACACCAGGAAACAATGTTGATAATAAGGCCTCCTAATTCTGCAAAAGCAGAATTGTTTCTGGTGAGCTGCTGAATCTGATTATATTTCAATTTAAGAAATGTTTCTTTATTTTTCCAAACCTTTCCTCCTCTCCAGAGGATTGCTTCAACAAAGCAGCCATTTTCTTTGCCGCCTTTTGCTAAACCTGTAAATTCGACTGGATCAAGTATATAGTCCTTCTGCTCAGACGTACTATTGTTTTTTGACATTTTCCCACCTAATATTGACATTTGAACAGACTCTGTTGTCCCTTTTCTTTTTACTATTTCTCTGCCTATCATTTCAGCAGCCCATTTATTTGTTTCAGTATCACCGTTCTGGCAAATTATTTTAGTCTGCAGGTTGCCCAAAAGTGAATCTACTGTTGCTTTTTTATTTAACGATTTTAAATAATTTGGGTAGTTTTGAGTAGCATAAACCGTGCAGCCTCGTACAGATCTGGCAGTAGTTTGAAATTCCTGGTCTTTTGATGTAGTAAAAAAATGGCTTTCATCCGCAAAAATAAAAATTGGTCTCATTGAGTCTTTATTGGCAACCTTTCTTCTTTCGAGATATTTTTGTGTCATATATTTTACTATTACAGCTGCATATTTCCCCACTTCCTGATACTCTTTGATGCTTAAGTCTACAAGTATAATCTTACCCTTTTCGCATACCTCTGGGGTTGTCTCTATTTTTCCGCTGCAAAATATGTCATTAATTTTACCTCTAAGAAAACTATCAGCCATAGTAGTAAAAAATGATACAACATTACTCCGTGTCCTTGAATCCTGATTAGGATATTCATTCAATAAATATCTTTGAGTCAACTCATAATCCTGCATCTTCTTTTCTGAGTTTATCATTTTATTATTGATTATTTTCTGAAAAAGATAATAACAATACGAGCTTTTCTGCCAGGCTGAATGAACGCATTCTTCCTGGGATTTCGGGGCAGAAGCTATTAGTTTTGATATATTGTTTAAAGTTATTTTTTCTTCTGCTAAAAGTAATAGAGATACCGTATTGCGCATTAACTGTTTGCCTGCCCTGCGCCAGTACGCCTCGTTTGATCCCCCGGTATCACCTCCTACTTCAGAAATTTCCATAAAACAGTTACAAATATTCTCAATTTCAACTTCTTTTGTCCGGGTGGATTCATAATGAAGAAAATCAAATGTTGTTTCGGAAAGCTTAATTATATCATTGGACCGCTTAGTTTCTTTTGCGTATTGTACCCATGTATCTGCTTCATCCACTTTTGCACACAAAACTATTCCACCAAAACCATTTAATAAAAACGATTTTGCTGTAGTCTTTAAAGCTCCGCTTGTTTTTCCGGAACCGGTTCCGCCCATAACCTGGACCCCTTCACAGGCATCGGCAATTGTCCAATAATCACCTTTGCCTGTTAAATCTAATAGTGGATCTGTAAGCTTCCATTTTTTGATATTCATAATTTATTTGTCCTCTATAGGGGTACTCTTGGTATTAGATTTAAATACCTCCTTTATAAAAAAATAACTTTTATCGAGAAGGTTAAACACCATCGTAAACATTAATTTATATAGCCAGAACATAATTATAATTGTTCCTAAATATGCATAGTATCTTTTTACAATATATACGATTTCTCCCCCAAAATAGGCACAAACAAAAAGCAAAAAACAAGTGGCCATAATAACTCCTGTTACCTGAAAAAAGTATTTACCTCCATCAAAAAATGTTGATTTAGCAATACATATAAGAGGAAAAATAAAGAGCAAAACAGGCAGAAATGTTTTAATATTATCTTTATATGTCTTTATTGTAAATAAATATGCTGTATCATGTGCCGGGTTTATAGGGGCAACGTAAAGTTGCCTGGTATGTATTACCGTTTTTAAAGCGTCCTGCGAAATAAAATAATCGATTATCAAAATTGCCATAACGGCAAAGAACACCAAAAACAGTTTTATACTTGTGATTTCTTTTATTTTACTCATTGTATTAACCTACTATTTTTGCATGTTTCATTTGTATAGTAATTCCCATGATACCCGAGGTTGGAACTTCAAGCTTACCTTTAACCTTTATAAGTTGTTCTGCTCTTAAGGTTTTCGCCTGTTTGTAGTCGATTATAGGAAAAGTAATGATTATGTTGTTCTGTAAACCGTGAGAATTACACATTATATTTCTGGCGTTTATAATATTATCAAATTCCAAAGTTAGGGTAACTTCTTTGTCTGCCCATTTTTCTGCTGCAGCCATAGAGTTTGAGCTGTAATCATTTCTCATTTCCATTAGAAGATTATTACTGTCTCCAAATGCCTGCTCTTCCGGTGTTATCTGTATAGAAGAATTACTGTTATTTGTTTTTCCCGTAAATGAGTCTTTAACGCTTACTGCTGCTGTTGTTGTGTTAACTACACTGCCTATCACATCGCTTAATTCACTAAAAAATCCTGCTTTGGCACTAACTGCAACTAGTGTAAGTGTTACCAATATTACTAAACATTTTTTCATGATTTTCACTGCCTTATTAAAAATTTAAATTGCTTACGCCTGTATCAGATTCGTGGTTCTGGTTTTCTTTAAAAGCTGTCCTTTGTGACTTCAACTCTTTCATCGCCGCTTTTGGAGAATCTTCTCCATCCTGGCCAAAAACTTTGCTGCTTGTTTTAGTAGAACTTTCTTTTTGATAAAGATTATTCTTTTGCATTTTAAGCTTTTGGTTTTCTTTCATGAGCAATGCAGTTGAGCGATGAGCCTCTTTTAACTGCTCTGCCTGAGCTTTCATTTGTTCTGTTGTTTTGAACATTACTTCTACCTGGGCGGATAGAGTTTTGTTTAAATCTGCTGTTACATGATTTTTTTGATCCAGCTCGGCATATAGAGGAGTCGCATTTGCAAGGTTTTTAACGTGCTTGTAGGCCTCATCTATTT
This sequence comes from uncultured Victivallales bacterium, assembly GCA_964625675.1. GTDB lineage: Bacteria > Verrucomicrobiota > Lentisphaeria > Victivallales > GWF2-38-69. Next base: position 4,390 of record CAZVCD010000128.1, read on the forward strand.
CGTATGGTTGTGGATCATGATTAGGCGTGGTATTCCAGTGAGGACTCTCGGTAACTCTATATATAGTGCCTTTAGAATACATATCCCCTGTATTTGGGTCTATATATCTACCATTATAGTATTTCTCTACTTTCCCTTCCTGTCTTACATTGTTAATTTCATTATCTGAAAGTGCTGTTCCAGATACATTGTTATAATCATTACTTGTGTCATATAATGTTACTATTTCCCCCGGTTCGGGTTTTGGTAAATGCTCCGGAGTAGAGGCACAGCCGCCTAATAATACTCCAAACCCAACCAATGCGGCCACTGTTAATATTTTTTTCATCTTTTATGCATCTCCTTTTTTCATTTCCTGTGTTTTTATTGAAAACCATGAAACCGCATATGGCAATCTCTGATTATTTCCTAATTTTGGGTTTTTAACGAGTTTTAAATCTAATATAAACTTGAATCCCTCTGGATAGCTTTGTCCTCTATAGGTTCCGCCTCTTATTAATTGGCCTTTTATTCTGGCCATAACATACCCTTGTGATTTTTGAAGTATATCAACCTTCATTATTTCACATTTCTGGTGTATGTCTCTTTCCTTAAATTTTTCAGCTATTTTTTGTTGTTGTTCTATTATTATTTTATACATCGGTTTCGTATAAATTTGTTTTAACAAATCCGGCTCGTCAAATCCGGACGGATTTCTATTTAATAAGCTTTTAGCTGCTAATTTTGAAATAAACTCGCTTACCGGTGTAGCTTCGTAATATGATTGGAGCGGAGCTACAAAAAATTGCCCTGCCTGATCCATAACCAAAACTCTCTCTCTGTTATTTATCATAACAAAATAAGGGATTGGTTCAACTAAAGCTATAAATAGCATGATAAAGAAAGCCCAACACCAAAACCTCGCTGCTATTATATTATTAGGGAAAAGGGTTATAGGATTCACTTTTGATAAAAATGATTCTTTTGAGGAACTATCTTTAACCTTTCCTTTTTCTGCTTGCGAATCTTTCTTTCTTTTATTTTTATCCATAAACATATTCATTCACCATTTTTATATTAATTATTATTATTTTTCGTTTCCTGGCGAGGTCGGCCCAATATTCCCTTGTCCTCTGCCAATTTTACTCAATCCCACAAGTGCTTTTGAGCCAAGACTGCCTTTTGTATTGCCGCCGCCGACTCCTCCCATCTTAAGTCCCATACGTCCCATATTAATTCCGCCGTTTACCATTGAACTTGTTGCCGTTATAGACTGCATTGTCGAACTTATTGGATCACCGCCGTGCAATAGTTTCATTATTAACATTATGCCTAGCACATTAAACACTAAAATTCCTATAACAAAATAAAATGCTATCATAAAGGCTAAACCGATTGTTAATACAGGAAGAGAGGTTGATATAGTGGCTAGAGGAATCAGCGAGCCTGCGGCTGTTGTGCCACCCAGGGCGGCCAGCTCTGCCGGACTGTTTATTGCTGCGTGCATTATTGCATCCCATCCACTGTATATCATCATATCACTCAAATTAAACCCTACTCCCCAAAGAATGATTGCGATGGTTGTCATAATAAATTTAACAGAAATAGAACTGGTTTCCTGTATTAGCATTAATGCCAGGAGTATAGGAGATAAAGCAATTAACACATATAAAGCCACTCTCTGCATAAAAACTAAAAATGATCTCATTATACTGGACAAAGAAAGGCTGCCTTTATACATTACCTTAGTAAATTTTGCAGCAAAATTAAAAGTGCTATCCTCTCCGCTAATTTTTGCTTTACCCCAGGAATCAAGTCCTTTTTCTATCTGCTCTGCAACTGATTTGGAGCTTGAAGTAACATAATCTGTTGCTCCAAGCGTAGCGCTCGGATATATTCGCATGCAACATACTATTATACCTATAAACACTATTGATTGTATCATTTTTGTATGGTTTTGAAGCTGGCCTCTGTAAAACATGAGAACTGCTCCAAAAAGAACAATTGGAAAGGCCATAATCATTACGTTATCTCGAATTTCCATAGCCATATGTATTGCACTGGGACCCATAATTATACCTCTGCTTCCTCTTGCTTTTTAAAGTAATCATAAACAGTGTTTGTCTGAGGAACGCGAACTTCTTTATCATCATCATCTTTTTTTTGTACAAGATCTGATTTATTATCGGAAACAAGGTCGGCTACATTCTGAGCTTCTTTAGATGCAGATAATGCTATTTCATAATCCTGTCTAAGCATGTCTTCTTGTCTGAAACTGTAATCTATTTGTCCCTGTATCTGTTTAACCCTTTCTGTCTGCACGGCTACTGACACATCTGTCTTTGCATTAGCTAAGTCTTTTTTGGCTTCTTCAAGCTGATCCGAAAGCTTTTGCCGTTCTCCTTCTTTACTTTCTCCTGTTGCCTTATCCGTATATCCATGCATCTTATTGCGATATTTTTCATAAATAGCATGTCTTTCTGCTGCTGCCATTTTTAAAACTAATTTTTCTTTGCCCGTTTTTGCATCTTGATTCCAGTTTTTAATATCAATTTTATTAAAATAGTTTCGGAGCATTGAAGAATTATCTATAACTTTTTCCGGAGCGCCATTAATATCAGACAATATTGAAGTTCCAGTATGCAGCTTTTGGTCAGAATAACGATGAATTTTATTGAACATGTCCTTTGTTGCTATATCTTTCCAATCACCGTGTTCTGTTACCATGTGTTTTGCTTTGTTATAGGTATTCATAGCTGTTTTATTTAAGTCAACAAGGTTCGTGATCTGGGTCTGCAATTTTGCTAACTCATCGGCCATATTTGCAAGCTTTTGAAGTTCTTTTAATCTCTGTTCATTATCAATCAATAATTGATAGCCGGATTTAACATCCTGACGGCTTTCTACTCCAGGAGCAGAAACCACAAAAAAGAAAGCAAATGAATTAATTGACCACAAAAACATTCCTGTTATTATTATTATTATTGTTGTTTTTTTCATAGTTTTATTTCCTAATTATGTGGTTTTTGATGCACCTATTTGAGCATCTTTTAAATCTACAACCTGTTTCACATATAAATAAAATTGTGTTCCGGCCGGACAGGTAACATAATATTGAGATTGAATAACGTTGGCTAGTTGCTGGTCGGCTATTACATTAGCAGATTTGGAAGCCCCACCGGCAATAGCTCCACCTACCCCCTGCCCTGCAATAGAAGCCATACTTGAAGCTCCCCCTGCAGCCATGCCTGCTCCGGGGGTGCTTGCTGCCAATTGAG
>CAZVCD010000129.1:0-4573 GCA_964625675.1 uncultured Victivallales bacterium
ATAAAAAAATAAAATTATGACCAATTGCTTCTGTTTCTATAAATTATATATGACAATGCCGTTTTTAGCAACATATAAATAATATGAATATTTTTTGAAGTTTATAAACAAAAGCCCTGCTAAGAAACAGCTTTAATGATGAACGGAAAAGCAGCAAAAGTGCCTATAGCTGAGCCGAGTGATGCAAAAACAAAAACAAGGAGCGCTCTTGTTAGTCTGTTTTTCCACAAACCTTTAATGTTTGTAATATCATCGCCGGCTTTTTCGAAATCTTTTACTTTTGGGCGAACCAGGAATAATTGCACAAGCCCTACAACCATTCCAGCTCCGATCATAGGATTTAAGCTTGTTATTGGAGCGGCTACAAATCCGGCAACTATGGTTAGAGGGTGTGCGAAAGCTAGTAAACAACCTATTGCGGTCAATATCCCGTTTATCAGAATCCAGTAAATAGCTGCCTGTCCTATTTGTTCGTAATTTCCATAAACGAATCCAAGTATAAATAAACAGAGTATGATGGCAGGAATAATCCATGGAATAACTTTTGAAAACTTTGATTTAGGGGGAATTACATCTAATTCGTCGAGGTCATATTGCGATGACTGTTCATTTAAACACTCAATAATGCCGGGAACATGTGCTGCACCTACAACAGCTACATTTTTTTTACCAAGGTTTTCTTTTATTTTTGCTGCAAGGTATATGTTTCTTTCATCCAGCAAAATAGTTTTTATTATGGGCATTGTTTTGCCCATCTCTTCTATTAGTAGTGTAAGGTTGTTACTTTCTTTGATTTCTTTGATTTTATCTTCATCTATATTTTTTTCTTCTTTACCGAAAAAAAACAGGGATGCAAAGAGTTTTGTTTTATCCCAGAAAGATAGTTTTCGTGCTATTCTTTTTAGTGTTATAGCTATGTTTCTATCAGCAAGAACAAGTTTGGAATTTGTTTCTTCTGCCAAATCTATAGCTTTTTTAAATTCAGCTCCCGGTTTTATTCCCAGTTTTTTAGCTATTCTTTTCTGATAAGAGGATAGAACTAGCTGTGCTATAAAAAAAAGTACTTTCTTCTTTTTTACTATTTGAACTATATCTGTTTCTTCATATTTCTTTTTGTTTTTCATGACATCCAAGCGCTGAGCATCAAGTTCTACAGCGATGGTATCAGGTTTTACTTCACTGACTATTTTTTCTACCAGCTCTACTGATTCAGCCGATACATGGGCTGTTCCGATTAGAAATAGTTCTTTGTTCTCCGGGAAAGTTATCTGTGTTAGATCATTAGATATCTTATTAATTTTTATATTTGCACTATTTTCCAATTTTAAAGTCTCTTTTTTTTTAAGTAAAGTTTAGGTTTGAATATATAAATAATCAGAACATCCAATATTCAAAATTTGTTTTTGCATAAGTATAATTCTCAATCTAATATTGATATTAAACAACCTTTTGTTATCAAGATAAATCTTGTTTTTGTCTTTTTACTTCTGTTTGAAATCATGATTATGTTGATTATGAAGAAGTTAAAAAGCAAATTCCTGTACACTTAAATCAAATTTATTTTTTCAGGGGAAATGTATTTCCACTTCCCAGGGGGAAGATTCTCGAGTTTAAGGTTTCCAATTGACAGTCTTGTGAGGGTTACTACTTCTGAGTTAGCGTATTTAACAAGGCGTCTAATTTCTCTTTTTTTCCCTTCGTTTAATGTAAAAATATATTTCTTTGATGTTATTGATTTAATTGAGACAGGCTTTAATTTTTCACCTGAATCAATAATTCCATTTAACATATCCTCTATTTTTGCTTTGGACAGCTTATATTTTACTGCTACTTCGTAAGTCTTAAGGATATTGTTACTTGGATGCATTATTTTATCCGAGAATTTTCCATCGTTAGTGAAAACAATTAGACCTTCGCTGTCTTTGTCTAAACGTCCGGCACTGAATAGGCGATATTGTGGCAGATTAATTAAGTCAATTGCTTTTTTTGCAGCATGCGGATCAGTATTTGTACATATATAACCTACAGGTTTATTGAGCATAATATAGACAAACTTAGACTGAGAAATAACTTTATTGTTTACTTTAATGCTGTCTGACTCATTGACAAATGAACTTGGCTCTGTAATTATTTGACCATTTACTTTTACTTTGCCAGATTGAATTATATCAAAAGATTTACGCCTGGATGCTACACCAGCCTGTGCTAGATATTTGACAAGCCTCATGGGATATTGAACGGTATCTTTTTTCGATTTACTATTATTAATCATAATGTTTACTTTATAAAGTTTACTGCTGAGTCTCAGTGATTGTTTTAATATATAATTATGTGAAACTTTAATTTACTTAATCTTTTGTCTTACACAATTGCATTTTGATTTAAATATCAAATATTAATTTATAGTTATTACCTAATAAGGGAAACAGACAGCGCTTTAGTGGTCAAATACTAAAGAAGGTATTTAGATAAGAAGATTCTTCGTGTTCTTACTAGTGAGGAAACATTGTTTTAAGAGAGGGTGGATTTTATGGATGCTATAATAGATGTCATTGTTTTGGTGTATTATGTATACATAGTGGCTGCAGCAATTTTTTTGATATTGGATAATCGCAGAACAGCATCCACTTATGCCTGGCTTTTTGTTTTTATTATCTTTCCTTTTGTGGGGCTTCTTGCTTATATCCTTTTTGGTAAAAATCATCGAATTATAGGAAAAAGAAGAAAAAAAATTGATCGAAAAATTATCAACAATTTTTCGGAATTTTTAGAACGATCCCTAGCAGAACATAATAGTATAAAAAATGAAATGAAGCAGAAGGATTCTTTTGTAATAGAGAAAAAATTAATAAATATTTTAGAAAAGAACTCTTATGCACTGCTTACTGCAAATAGTAGTGTTGAAGTCATACAGGAAGGCAAAAGAAAATTTTCTCTGTTGAAGGAGGATTTAGAAGGTGCAGCGAAATTCATTCATATGGCTTATTTTATATGGCGTGATGATGAGTTAACTCAGGACATTAAAGATATTTTAATCAGGAAAGCCGGGGAAGGGGTAGAAGTGAGAATTTTAGTTGATGCCCTCGGCAGTTTTGGATTATCTGTCAAATATAAGAAAGAGTTAAGAGCTGCCGGGATACAAATATATCGTTATTTTGATTTTGGCTCTCTATTTACACTTCATACTATCAACTATAGAAATCACAGAAAAATAGTTATTGTTGATGGACATATAGGTTATACAGGTGGTATGAATATGGGGCAGGAATACATAGATGGGGCATTTGGTTATGACTGCTGGCGGGACACGCATCTTAGAATTATTGGTGATGGAGTTAAATCTTTGCAGTCTATATTTACCTTGGAATGGGAAAACACTACTAGGGAAAAAATATTTGGGGAGAAATACTTTCCTGAGATAGAAAGCAAACTTGGTAATACTAAAATGCAGATTGCAGTGTCTGGGCCAGATAGTCAATGGGATTCAGTTAAACAGATGTATTTCGAGATGATTTGCTCTGCTAGAAAAAATATTTACCTTCAAACACCATACTTTGTGCCAGATGAAAGTTTGATGGACGCCCTTACAAGTGCAGCTTTATCTGGTATTGATGTACAAATTATGCTTACGGGTGTGCCAGATAAAAAGCTCCCGTACTGGACAGCTTTTACTTATTTTGAAGAACTGCTGGAGGCCGGAGCTAAAATTTTTCATTATGATAAATGTTTTCTTCATTCTAAAACCATTGTAGTGGATTCGGAAATTTGTTCGGTTGGAACAGCAAACTTTGATATTCGCAGCTTCGATATTAACTACGAACTGATGGTGGTTCTTTATGACAGAAAACTGACAATGAAGCTGGAAAAAGACTTTAGAAATGATCTAAGAGAATGTTCAGAAATTACTCAGGAAAAATATGAGAAGATTGATACTATATGTAGGTTCCGCAATTCTGCTGCACGTCTCTCATCTCCTCTTTTATAAACAAGAATTTATTTTTTATTTGTTTTAGGGGAGATTTTTTTGTTTTCTGGAGTTTGTTTTTGTGGGATATGTTGCAGTTTAACAGCCAAGTCCACTAAATCTGTGATTTCTTCTTTTGTCATTTTATTGTTGTATATGGCCCTGCACATGCCCTGTTTATCCACAAGGACTACAGTATTTAAATCTCCTGTATCATGCCCATATCCATAATTTTTATCAAGTATACCATCAATATCAAAAAGCATTATGGAGTCAAGTTCAGGTACTTTTTTATTAGCTTTATTTGCATAATTTTGAATTAAAAAGTTTGGAGCCCAGGATGCATTGCAGTCAACAATACCAATTGCTTGTAAATGTTTTAATGACAGCCTACCATCAACTATTGCATTTTTCACTGCAATAGTTGCTGCTTTATTTTCATCTTTTTCCCTTGGATCAATATAGTTAACGATTAATACTTTGTTTTTACTTAATTTAGCTGAAGAAATATTGCTATTTTTAAGAAATGTTTCCCAATTTGGTATTTTCTTGCCTACTTCTAGCTGATCAGTTTTGGCGAAAATAGAAAAAGATGTTAAAACAGAAATT
>CAZVCD010000129.1:4673-7621 GCA_964625675.1 uncultured Victivallales bacterium
ATAAGCAAACCTTGATAATCAAACAGTAGCAAAGAGTGTAATTCGGGCATTTTTTCATTTTCTCTAATTGCATATTTTTTTATCATTCGATTTGGTTGCCAAGCAGCATCACAATCAACAATACCAATTGACTGAAAATATTTTAATGATAGTTTTTTGTTAACTATTGCGTTTCTAACAGCATAAATAGCATCAATATTCTCATTTTTATGCCTTGGATCAATGTGATAAATAATTAATACTTTATTTTTACATGTATCAAGAAAAGATAGATCATTGTTCTCTTCAAGTAATGGTTTCCATACCGGTAGCTTCTTTCCTACTTCAACCGAATCTGCAAGGCTATGTAGCGAAGAAATAATAACACAGGTAAATATAAAGAATAGTAGCGACTTTTTCATAGAATATTAAAATCTTATATTATTTTTTTTATTTAGTAGGGTGGGTTTGTCTTGCTTGCTTATATGGCTCATGCTGCAGGGAAACAGCCATATTGACCAAATCTGCTATTTGTTTTTTACTCATTTTATCTCTGTATACAGCTCTACAAATTTTCTGCTTGTCTACTAGAACAATGGCGTTTCTATTTTCTTTGCCCGATATTAATCCGTACTTATTACCAAGTATCCCCTTATAGTCAAACAAGAGTATAGATTTTAAATGAGGCAGTTTTTTATTCGCCCTAATAGCAAAAGATCGAATTAAACTGTTAGGTTTCCAGGTAGTGTCACAGTCAACTATGCCGACAGCCTGAAAATTTTTCAGTGACAATCTGCCGTCAACTATCGCATTTCTAACAGCGAGAACTGCCGGTATACTCTGTTCATCATACCTTGGGTCGATATAATTAATGATCAATACCTTTCCCTTGCATTTGTTTATCAGGGAAATATCGTTATGTTCAAGCAATGATTTCCATTTTGGCAGCGCTTTGCCGACTTTTAAATCGCTTGTAATGCTATATGCTGAAAAACATATAAAACAAACAGATACTATCAGTAGTTTTTTCATGTTATGTTTCCCTTAATCCTGTGATTATTTAAAAATGGATGTTTAAAACTGTTCTTAAATTTTAGCTAAATTTCTATTATATATCAACTCTTATTTAAAATATTTCTATTGTTTTGTAGCCTTTTTTTATCTGGATCGCTTATACATTCAGCTGTTTTCAGTAGTGCTATATAGTTTTTAGACAGTTTATTCTGTCTTGCTCCCTGTATGACGAAATCTTTGTACCAGCGATAAGGTTTAAGGCATGGATTAATATTAGTAGCAATATATGTAACAGCTTTAATTATTTCTTTGTTAAACTCGAGCTGGATTATTGTTTCATCGTAGCCATAACCGAGTCCCTCTATTCTGTCAAGATTTATTTTTTCGGCAGAGTCTATTTCATAGAGAACACCCCAAACATAGTCCTGCTCTTTTGATGTATTAACTATACTGCATTTACCTGAACCGTCTTTGCCTGTTTTGCACCAGGTCAGGGTATAGCCATGAAGTTTGGCTTTTTCATGTATTATCGCGGAAGGTACCCGTTCCCTAAGTCGTTCAAGAAGCATGTTTGATCCATAAGCAAAATATTTCATAATAATAATTATATGTCAAATTTAATAACAATACTATATTAAAATATAGCAATTTGTATCTTAGGTGATTCCATAGCATTAGAAAAAATATTTAGTTCCAATCAATTTAGTGTTGTATTTGTGAGATGAAACTGGTTATAATTTATATAATATCTTCAAACGACGTTTCCTATACTAATACTGTAATAAATTTATAACACGTAAAACGGGTAAGGCAACAAATACATTGATTGCTGTTGTGGCAATGCCAAAAGACTAGATTAATAAATAGTTAAAAAATAAAGTTTTCTAAGGAGGATAATTATGAAAAAAATAAAGTTTAAACTATTTCGCCGATTTTTTTTTATTTTCCAATAATTTTAATTCTTTGCCTGTTTTGTTTATCTCTATTCAATATTTCTGATAACAAAAGAGAAAACCAAAAGGAAACACAGTCACTAACCAGAGAATATTCTATTACATCTTTTTTGATATCCAATCAAACAGATAAAAAGGAAATATTTAACTGTAAAACCCCAAGAGCGCTTTTTGCTGATTTAGTAAACCAAAACTTGATAATTTGGTGTGGATATTATGGTAGCATTGCGCAGGCTATTGATTGTATCGCTCCTGTAAAGTACGACATAAATGATGATACTGAATTGGCATCATACTTGGCAAAAGGCAATATGCTTTGTGCCTCATTACGATCAATCAGTTTTAATTATAACCAAATTCCGCTTTCTGCTCCTGGAAATGCCTTGGATGTAACTTTAGGAGGTAAATATAACAAAATCACTTATTCCCTAACAAAAAGAAATAACGGAAACTGGTTTTTTTCTGAAAAAAACTTTAATAATCCCAAAATACTCAAAATTTATAATAACTTTGTAGAAAAAACTAAAGCACCTCAATTCATTTCATTAAATTCTTCTACTAAGTCTAGCGCTTATGTTAATTTTATACTTGGTTACCTAGGCAAATATGATTACACTTTAAATGATGCGTTAAGTGTTTTAAATCTAAAAAAAATACCTAAAATTGTTAGAAAAGAATACAGCGAATTTATGGCCTTTGTTCTTTTTAAGGTGCTAGCAACTAAAAAAATTAGTTTAACTTCAATAACAGATAGTTATTCAGATACTTTCGAAATTTTATATATAAAACCGGGAGTTGGCAGTGTAGGGCTGACCAAAAAAGTTACTGATCCAAAAACAGGCGCTAATAAATGGGTTTTTGGCGTTAAAACGCTTTCCACTGCGCTCAAGATTTATATAAACGACCAGATGATGACAGGACCAGATGATCCTTTATTTTTTACAATTCAACATTGGCTGTATGATAATTTTAAATTACTGCAGAACAGTATTTTGGGTATTA
>CAZVCD010000130.1:0-7600 GCA_964625675.1 uncultured Victivallales bacterium
TTCAAAATCAGTGTAGAATTGGTTTGGTTCGTACAGAAAGGCTTATTCGCGAAAGAATGACTCTTCTTGGAATGAACGAAGGAGTAATAACTCCCACTAAACTTGTAAATCCGAAAGCTTTTGCAAGTGTTGTTAGAGATTTCTTTGCTAGAAACCAGTTGTCACAGTTTATGGACCAAACAAACCCGCTTTCAGAATTGACGAATAAACGCAGATTGAGTGCTCTTGGCCCAGGTGGTCTTAATAGAGAGAGGGCTGGATTTGAGGTTCGTGATGTTCATGAAAGTCATTATGGCAGAATTTGTCCTATTGAAACACCTGAAGGACCGAATATTGGTTTAATTTCATCTATGTCTCTTTATACAAGGGTTAATGATTTTGGTTTCCTGGAAACTCCATATAGAGTTGTTACTAACGGTAGAGTAACGGATAAAATCGAATATCTAACCGCCGATGTAGAAGAAAAATTTATAATAGCTCAGGCAAATGCTCCTTTGAATGAAAAAGGGGAGTTTGTACATGTTACTGTAATGTCAAGGTATATGGGGGATTCACATGAAAAACCTATTGATCAGATTCAGTATATGGACGTTTCTCCTAAGCAGTTGGTTAGTGCTGCTGCTGGATTGATACCGTTTTTGGAGCATGACGATGCTAACCGTGCTCTCATGGGCTCAAACATGCAGCGCCAGGCTGTTCCATTGTTAACAACAGATTCTCCATGCGTAGGAACAGGTCTTGAGGGGAAAATAGCTGTTGATACAAAATCTGCAGTGCTTACTGAAGTTGACGGTATAGTTGCTGAAGTTTCCGGAGATAGAATAGCAATAACTCCGGACGGAAAACCAATTAGTGAGACAGCTGATCCATTGAAGTCAAAAGAATATAATTTGTATAAATTCCTTAGAACCAACGCTGGTACCAGTATTAACCAGAGGCCAATTGTAAGATCTGGCATGGAAGTTAAGGCTGGCGATGTAATAGCTGACGGTGCAGCGATAGACAACGGAGAGTTGGCATTGGGTAAAAACCTTAATGTTGCTTTTTTGTCATGGTGTGGATACAATTTCGAGGATGCTATTGTTATCAGCGAACGTATTGTTAAAGACGATGTATATACAAGTGTTCATATCTCAGAATTTGAAACCACAGCCAGAGATACAAAGTTGGGACCAGAAGAAATTACAAGAGATATTCCTAATGTTAGCGAAGAAGCTTTAAGTAATTTAGGAGCTAATGGTATTATTTGTCTTGGTGCCGAGGTAAAATCGGGAGATATTCTTGTTGGTAAAATTACACCAAAATCAGAAACCGAATTGGCGCCAGAAGAGCGTTTATTGCGTGCGATCTTTGGTGAAAAAGCTGCTGATGTAAAAGATTCCAGCCTTACTGTGGGAACCGGTACTTCAGGAATAGTAATGGATATAAGAATTGAATATTCAAAAGATCCAAACAGGGCTTCTATGACTAAGACCGAAGTCAGACGTCAGACTAAAAATATAAAAGACAGTGCTAAAAATGACAATATTTCGCTGACAAAAGAATTAGCTGAAACTTTATCAGAGATTTTACTAAAAGAAAAGCTTCCTTTTCCAATTTATGATGGAGCATCATCAAAACCGGATATGGTTTTGATCTCTTCAAATAGAAGAGTTACTACAAGCGGTATTAACAAGCTTGCTAATAAATTCCGTCATTATAGAATGGAAGAGTGTCCTATAAAAGAGAAAATAGATGAAATTATAAGTATATTTATTGTGCGTTTTGATAGAATTGAAAGTGAAAGAGATGAAGCTATTGAGTCTTTAAAGGGCGGACGTGATATTGAACTTGGTGCAATTAAAAAAGTAAAAGTTTATGTTGCTACAAAACGTAAACTTCAGGTCGGAGATAAAATGGCCGGTCGACATGGAAACAAGGGAATTGTAGCTAAAATTGTACCGGAAGAAGATATGCCGTATTTGGCGGACGGAACACCTGTGGATATTGTATTGAATCCTCTTGGGGTGCCAAGTCGTATGAATGTAGGGCAGGTTTTGGAAACACATCTGGGACTTGCAGCCGGAATGCTTGGGGTGAAAGTTGCAACACCTGTTTTTGATGGTGCAACAGAAGGCCAGATTGTTGAGCTTATGGAAAAAGCCAACGAAAAATATGCAGAAGACCATAACGAAAATTATCATTTGGGATTTGTTAATACAGATGGCAAATGGGCTTTTGATGGTAAAGCTGATGTATATGATGGACGTACCGGTAATAGATTTGACCAGCGTATAACTATTGGTAAAATCTACATGCTCAAACTTGACCATCTTGTTGCTAATAAGATTCATGCAAGGTCGGTTGGTCCATATTCACTTGTGACCCAGCAACCACTGGGTGGTAAGGCTCAGCATGGAGGACAGCGTTTTGGTGAAATGGAAGTTTGGGCGCTTGAAGCATATGGCGCTGCTTACACTCTTCAGGAAATGTTGACCGTAAAAAGTGATGATGTTGTTGGTCGTACTAAAATTTACGAATCAATCGTCAGAGGACAAAATATTCTTGAAGCGGGCCGCCCTGAATCATTTAATGTACTTATGAAAGAAATGCAGAGTTTGGGGCTTGATATTCAAGTCGTGAAAAAAAGCGATCTTTCTTAATATAAATTAGGAGAAATTATTGTGATTGATAGTAATTTCGCGTATAAAAGTTTTAATATGTTCACTGGCAATGCCTTTGAAGCAATATCTATTAATGTGGCATCACCGGAAAGAATCCGTTCATGGAGCCACGGAGAAATTAAAAACCCGGAAACAATTAACTATAGAAGCTTTAAACCTGAAAAAGGTGGTTTATTCTGCGAAAGAATTTTTGGACCTACTCGCGATTGGGAGTGTGGTTGCGGAAAATACAAACGCATAAAATTTAAAGGTGTTGTTTGCGATCGCTGTGGCGTCGAAGTAACTGTATCAAAAGTTAGAAGAGAGCGTATGGGGCACATTGAACTAGCCGTTCCTGTTTCTCATATATGGTTTTTCAAATGTATGCCTAGTAGACTTGGACTTATGCTTGATATGACTGCGCGTTCGTTGGAGCGTGTCATTTATTATGAAGAGTGGGTTGTTGTTGATGCAGGCGATACGCCTTTAAAAACTTGTCAGACGCTGGGTGAGCTTGAATATAGAGAAGCAGTTGAATTATATGGAGCTGATTCATTTTTAGCTGATATGGGAGCACCGGCTGTTCGCACGGCCTTGGAACGTCTTGATTTAGATGCTTTAAAAGAAGATTTAAATACACAGATGTATGCAACTAAAAGTAAGGCTATTAGAAAAAAAATAGCTAAACGACTAAGGTTGGTTGAAGGTTTTGTAAATAGTGGCGCTAAACCGGAATGGATGATTCTGGAAGTATTACCCGTAATTCCTCCAGAACTGCGTCCGCTTGTTCCACTTGAAGGTGGACGTTTTGCGACTTATGACTTAAATGATTTATATAGAAGGGTTATTTATCGCAATAACCGACTTAGAAATTTGTTGCAGCTAAAAACACCTGAAGTAATTATTCGTAATGAGAAACGTATGCTTCAGGAAGCTGTTGATGCACTGCTGGATAATGGACGCCACGGGCGTGCTATTACTGGTGCAGGAAATAGACCTTTAAAATCATTAAGTGATATGCTTAAAGGTAAAGGCGGACGTTTTAGACAGAACCTTCTTGGAAAACGTGTAGATTATTCTGGACGTTCTGTTATTGTCGTTGGACCTGAATTGAGTCTTGATCAGTGTGGTATTCCTAAAAAGATGGCGTTAACACTTTTTGAACCATTTATTATTAGACACCTTAAAGATCGTGGCTTTGTTCATACGGTAAGAAGTGCTAAGAAAATGATTGAGCGTGGTGATCATGCAGTATGGGATATTCTCGAAGAAGTTACAACGGGACATCCAGTAATGCTAAACAGGGCGCCTACTTTGCATAGACTTGGTATTCAAGCATTTAATCCAGTTCTTATCGAAGGATCTGCTATAAGAGTTCACCCATTGGTGTGTACTGCTTACAATGCGGACTTTGATGGTGACCAGATGGCTGTACATGTACCGTTGTCCAATGCAGCGCAGTTGGAAGCGAAGTTATTAATGTTAGCACCGAATAATATTTTTTCTCCATCCAATGGAAAGCCTATTACTACACCTTCACAGGATATTACTTTGGGGTGTTATTATCTTACTGTTGTCCCAATTACTAAAAAGGCTAAACTTACATTTTCAGGATTTTTTGAATTGCTAAGCGCTTATGATGCCAAAGCAGTTGAAATGCATGAATTAGTAAATATTCCTAATCCTGATTACGGTCAGGATACAGCATGGGGTGTTAAAGATTCTAAATACATTACGACTACAGCTGGTCGTTGTATTTTTAATGAAATTTGGCCTGATGAACTTGGTTTTTACAATAAGGTTGCTGATAAAAAAGTATTAACAGACTTAGTAACAGACTGTTATAAAATATCTGGACATGCTAGTACTGTTGAAGTTCTTGATAATCTAAAAACTCTTGGTTATGAATATGCGACCCAAGCAGGTTTTTCTATTTCCATTACGGATTTACAGGTGCCTGAAAGTAAAAAAGACGAAATTGATAAGGCAAGAAAGAATATTGCTACAATAGAAAAACAGTATTCTAAAGGTGTTATTACCGAAGGAGAACGTGTTAATAAGATTCTTGATACTTGGAGTAAAGCTTCAAACAAGGTTGCAAGTGAACTTATTGTTACTTTGGAAAGTGGATATGATGAAACAGGACACATCAATCCTGTATATGCTATGCTTGATTCCGGTGCCAGAGGTAGTAGAGATCAAATAAGGCAGCTTGCCGGTATGCGCGGATTAATGGCAAAACCTTCAGGTGAAATTATTGAAAGACCTATTTTATCCAACTTTAGGGAAGGATTAAGTGTACTGGAATACTTTATAAGTACACATGGGGCTCGTAAAGGTTTGGCTGATACAGCTTTAAAGACTGCTGACTCCGGGTATATGACAAGAAAACTTGTTGATGTGTCACAGGATGTTAATTGCACGTTGGATGATTGTGGGACAATTAACGGTATATGGGTAACGCCGCTGATGGATGCTGGTGAAGTTGTTGTACCTCTTAAAAATCGTGTTGTTGGCCGCGTCAGTGTTCGTGATATCAAGGTAAGAGGCATAAGAGAATTTATAATTAAGGCTAATGAATATATTACAGATGAGCTAGCTGCAAAAGTAGGCAAACATGGTATCGAAAAAATGATGATTCGTTCCCCTCTGACTTGTGAGTCTGAATACGGTATTTGTGTAAACTGCTATGGTAAAAACCTGGCATCAAACCGACTAGCTAAACCAGGAGATGCTTTGGGGATTATTGCTGCTCAGTCAATTGGAGAACCAGGAACACAGCTGACTATGCGTACTTTTCATATTGGTGGAACTGCGTCTGCTTCTATGCAGCAGTCTAGTATTAAAATCAGACATGATGGTCAATTGCACTATAGTGATTCTCCTCGTTTTGTAGAAGATAAAGACGGAGAAATAAAAGTAGTAAAATCTGGTAATATCAAAATTTTAGGCAAAGATGGAGTTGTTTTAGAGAAAAATGAATTGTTTGTCGGAGCAACTGTCTATAGAAAAGAAGGAGACAAAGTCAAAAAAGGAGATCTTCTTTCAAAATGGGATCCATTCAATATTCCTATTATTTCTGAGGTTTCAGGTACAATTGAATATCGTGACTTAATTGAAGGAATTACTTTGAGTAAAGATGTTAGAAGTAGCGGAATAGAAGAAATCACCGTTATGGAACATCGTGAAGACCTTCATCCACAGATTGTTGTGCTGGGTAAAGATGATGAAATATTGGATCATCACCCATTACCGTCAGGAGCTCATATTGTTTTGATGGAAAACGATGCGGTTGAACCTGGTATGGCCATGGCAAGAATGCCACGCCAGCTGGCAAAGAACTTGGATATTACTGGTGGATTGCCCAGGGTAGCTGAACTGTTTGAAGCTAGGCGTCCAAAAGAATTGGCTGAAATAGCAAGAATGTCAGGACGTGTTGAGCTTGGAAAAATGGGCAAAGGTAAAATTCAGCTTCTGATTTATGACTTGGAAGATCCTTCACAGATGGAAGAACACTCTATCCCTTCGAATAAGCATTTAACTGTACGTAAAGGTGATATTGTTATAAAAGGACAGAAGTTGACAGAAGGTGCGGTTGATCCTCATGATTTATTGGAAATCTGTGGACCTCAGGATCTTCAGGAATATTTAGTAAATGAAGTTCAAATGGTTTATAGAGCCCAAGGCGTTGGAATAAACGACAAGCATATTGAAATCATTGTAAAACAGATGCTTCAAAAAGTAAGAATTAATGAAGCGGGAAGTACTAAATATCTTCCGGGTGAACAGGTAGATAGACGGAGTTTTATAAGAGAAAACAGATCTGTTGTTGCCAAAGGGGGAACCCCTGCTGAAGCTGATCCGGTTCTTCTGGGTATAACAAAAGCCTCTCTCGAAACAGAGAGTTTTATGTCAGCGGCATCATTTCAGGATACAACAAGAATTCTGACTGAGGCAGCAACTTTAGGAAAAGTTGACTACTTGCGTGGCTTTAAAGAGAACGTAATAACAGGTCATATAATTCCCGCAGGTACAGGAACTAATGAGTATACTCAACTATCTATAAAAAAACTAGCTAATGAGATAGACCTAGAGTTTTCAACTCAGGAAGAAGATAAATTAACAGTAGAAGAGGCTCAAGCTAAGATAAAAGCAGAGGAAATTCTAGCTATTAATGAAGAAAATTAAAAAAGATATTTGTATAAATTAAAAAAAACTGTAAGTTATACGCTCTTTGAATATAAAAATGTAGAAAAAATATATATACAGGTGAATGTTTATGCCAACAATTAATCAATTAGTAAGAAATGGCAGAGGTAGGAAAACAAAAAAGAGTAAAGCACGTGCATTAAATGCGTGCCCTCAACGTAGAGGTATATGTACTCAGGTGACAACAAGAACACCGAAAAAGCCTAACTCTGCTTTAAGAAAAATCGCTAGAGTCCGTTTAACAAACGGTGAAGAAATTACCGCTTATATTGGCGGAGAAGGTCATAATTTACAGGAACACTCTGTTGTACTGGTAAAGGGTGGTCGTGTAAGAGACTTACCTGGAGTACGTTATCACGTTGTTCGTGGTGCTTTGGACAGCCTTGGGGTAGATGCCCGTAGACGCAGTCGCTCTAAATATGGTACTAAGAAACCTAAAAAATAAAGATGTTTAAATATTTTTTAAGCTTTTAATAAATAATCTGTCGGTGTCTTACGATGCCGACAGATTTCTTGTCGTAAAAGGGCTTAAGAAAGTAGAAGTCTCGTACAGAGAGATAGAGTAAAGACAAAGCAATTGTGCTGAAAAATTAACTTACTGCTTGAGGTAATGTTCAAAATGAGAAGACGTAAACCAGAAAAAAGACAGTTGATTCCTGATGTTAAATATAACAGTGAATTGGTTGCTCGTTTGATCCATACAATCATGGAACGCGGAAAAAAATCAACTGCTCAAGGCATTGTGTATG
>CAZVCD010000131.1:0-7554 GCA_964625675.1 uncultured Victivallales bacterium
GCCTGACAGGTGGAAGAATATTCACTCCGATGCAAAATAATTTTCCTATTGTTGCTATTTTTTGACCTTTCTACTATAATGATTTTATCGTTACGTTTGTTATGAATAAGTTAAAAAGCAAATTGCTGTACACTCAAGGCAAGCAAAAAAACACCACTGTTATACCCATAGCGAAATGGTTTTCGAAATCTATTCCATTTTGGTTATCAAGATAAATCTTGTTTTTGTCTTTTTACTTCTGTTTGAAATCATGATTATGTTGATTATGAAGAAGTTAAAAAGCAAATTCCTGTACACTAAATGTAAAATATATGTTTTTCCAAAACATCCCCAAGGGATGAATATCAATAGCCACGGGTGCAACCCGTGGAAACATATTAAAAAAACAACCCAACCCCGAATGGGATTGAAGTACTCTCAACTCAAATACTTCACTAAAGACCATATGGTAAAATAATTATGTATACGCGGACATATTTATATTTTATTGTTTTATTCAATCCATTTAGGATTTTTCCCACTTTGCTCATAAAACAGACTTAAATTGCTCCGGAATAAAAATAAAGTCCAAGCCCTAAAGTAAAGATTAAATCTCCCCAAAGGCCATGTTCAATCGTCGTAATTATAACCGAATCCGACTTAGAGTATGTATAGGCAAATAAAACTCCACCAATGAAGCTCAGAGTAAGCGCCCAGACATTAAAGAAAAATAGATGAGCAAGACCAAAGCAGAAACCGCTAACAAGAATCATTTCCCATTTTCTTTTGAATATCGTTTTATAACGATGAAAAAAGAACAATCTATAAATAACTTCCTGCGGGTAGGCCGAAAATAAAGGATAAAGAACTATAACCATTAACCAAAGTCTAAAATTTCTTTTTGGAAAATTCAATAAAAGATGACTGTTTAAAACATAGACTAACAGTGATAATATAGCACCGCCGATAATTAATCTTAAAAATACTGATTTTAAATTGCGAATAAAACAACTAGTCTTCCACAACCTTTTTATATCGAACGAATGATCGAAAAGCAATACAGTTAGTATTAAAATACAGACGGCAAGTAATATAGGTACTACCATCTGCCTCAGGCTTGTGCGAAACAAAAATAATGCGATTGGCAGTAGTATAAATAAAGAGAAAAACTCAAGTCTAAAATATATTTTCTTCATATACCGAAGGTCTTTTTGTTTTTGGGTTATCTTTGGAATTTTTCACACTTTTATTATAGATAATTGAAAATCAATTATAAGGTCACACCATCTTTAAATATGGCAATTTCTCTGTAGCCCATCTTTTCATTTGATGCCGTTATTTTTCCGCTTGCAACATCAATTATATATTTCAAAAATTTATCGCTCATCTCATCAATATTAGCATTATCCACAAGACTTCCAGCGTTGAAATCAATCCAGTGCTTTTTATGATTAGCCAACTCATTGTTTGATGAAATTTTAAGGGTTGGAACAGGTCCGCCAAAAGGCGTTCCCCTCCCGGTAGTAAACAAAACAATATGTGTTCCGGCAGCAGCAAGAGCTGTAACTGCTACAATATCATTTCCAGGGCCCGAAAGCAGATTCAAACCTGGAATTTTAAGAACATCACCGTATTCCAGAACATCCATTACAGGACTATTACCACCTTTTTGAGTGCAGCCTAAAGATTTATCCTCCAGAGTCGTAATTCCACCATCTTTGTTGCCGGGAGAAGGATTTTCGTATACTACCTGATTATATCTAATAAAGTACTCTTTAAATGAATTAATCATTTTAACGCATTTATTGAAAACTTCTTTATTCTGACATCTGTTCATTAAAATTTCTTCGGCTCCAAACATCTCAGGAACTTCTGTCAAAACAGTTGTTCCTCCAAGGGCGATTAGTTTATCTGAAAAAGCACCAACTAATGGATTGGCCGTTATACCGGAAAGACCGTCAGATGCTCCGCACTTGAGCCCAATTTTCAGTTTAGAAACAGGAATTGGTTCTCTCTTAAAAGAAGCCGCATATTTACTAAGTTCATCAAGTAAATTAACTCCAACTTCAAGTTCATCTTCTACATTCTGAACTATCATATATTTGATTTTATCAGGATCGACATCACCAATAATTTCTTTAAAGCTGTCCATTGTATTATTTTCGCATCCGAGACCGACAACCAACACACCTGCGGCATTCGGATGTTTTACTAAATCAGCCAGTATTTTTTGAGTTTTAAAGTGGTCATCACCAAGTTGCGAACAGCCGTATGGATGCTGAAATGCATAAATACCATCAATCTCTTTGGGGAGTTTATTCGAATATTTTCGTTCCAGCATTTCTGCTATTTTATTAACGCATCCGACAGTGGGTATAATCCAGAGTTCATTACGAATGCCAACATCTCCATTTGGTCTCATAAATCCATCAAAGCTAGGAACATCTTTCAATGTTCTGGAAAATTCAAAATCAGGAGAGTAAGAATAGTCTTTCGTCCCTTTTAATAAAGTTTTAATATTATGAATATGGATATGTTCTCCCGGCAATATATTTGTCAGCGCATAGCCAATAGGATAACCATATTTGACCACATTATCATTTTTACTGATTTTAAAAACTGCAAATTTATGTCCCCGAGGAATATCTTTCTTAATTTCAATATTGCATGAACTAATTTTAATAATGGTTCCGGCAGATATATTTCCCAGTGCAACAGCCACATTATCTAATGCATTTATTATTATGTATTTATTATTCATAATATTTATTATCCTATCCATTAAACGGGTTATCTAAGAATAATCATATTCTATCAAACGTTATAACTTCTAATAGCATCTACAACGCCTTTTTCTATTATATTTTTCAAAGCATTGCTTACAGATTCTGACAATCCATCAATTCGTGTCAAATCACAATCCCAAAAATCCTTGTTACTTAACACTTGACTTGCAATTTTAGTATAATCAATTTCGTCATCATTCCATATAATGTTAAAAAAGGCCAACACATCACTACTATCATTAATCAAATATTCTTTACCGTTGCGTTCTCCTAAATACTGGTCATCTTTCAATTTTCCTCTATAAAATGCTATCAAAGCAGCAAATGAAAATACTATGCCTAGCGGTAAACTTTTTCTCTTGTTAAAGTAATCTAAAAGAGAAGGCATCACACGAACTTTCCATTTGGAAACAGAATTCAATGAAATTGATATTAATTCATGCCGAATAAAAGGATTTCTGAATCTTTCCAGGACAGAGTTAGCATATGAATTCATTATTTTCTCATCCATATCAAGAGAAACCATAATCTCATCAAACACAACCTGCTTAACAAACTTTCCAAAAAACTCATCATCCATCATTTCACCAACAGTATCAAGGCCACTTAAAAATGCAGCCAACACACATGAAGTATGAGTACCATTCAAAAATCTAACTTTCTGCGTTCTGTATGGTGTCATATCTTCTGTCCATACAACATTCAAACCGGCTTCAACAAACGGCAGTTCTTTAGATATTTCTTTCGGTCCTTCTATTACAAACAGATGAAAAATTTCAGAAGCATCAATAATGTTATCCCTGTAACCTAGTTTCTCCTGTATTTTTTCAACTTCATTGACCGGATACCCCGGAACTATTCTATCAACCAAAGTACTTAAAAAATAGTTTGCGCTTTCAATCCAATCAGTAAATCCTTCTTCCAGTTTCCAGTCAGCTGCATATTGAAGGACATATTTCTTAAGTGTTTTACCGTTTTCCGCAATCAGCTCACATGGAAGAACTATTAGGCCTTTAGTTACATCACCGTTAAACTGTAGGAACCGCTCATAAAGAAGTGAAGTTAGTTTAGCTGGAAAAGTATTCGGGCAAGATCCTTTGACATATGATTCCGGTTTATAAGTAATTCCGGCTTCAGTAGTATTTGAAAAAACAAATCTTAAATCAGAATTCCGAACAACAGATACTGTTTCCTGCCAATCTTTATAAGGATTAATACATTTTTTAATAGAAGTGATGACACGTTTGTCCTCAACTACTTTTCCATTCTGGATACCACGTGTAAGTAATGTATAAAGACCGTCCTGATTATTGATAAGTTCAGTAAGACCTTTTTCAATTGGCTGCACCAAAACTACTGATCCTGCAAACATATTTTCTGAATTGATTATATCTATCATCCAATCAACAAATGCCCGTAGAAAATTACCTTCTCCAAACTGAAGTACCTTAACTGGAAGATCATCGGTTCTTCCGCAGGTAACATCTGATGGAAACTGGAAACCATTTTTTAACATCGCCCTATTCAACCGTCTGTTTGTCATATTATACTCCATTTATACCGGAGGTATTTTTGTTTTAGATTAATTTACTAAATTTTAGTCTCATTAATTTTTACTGTTTTTCGAAAACTATTTCGCTATGGGTATACTTTCGATATTTGATGTCTGATACTCGTAATTCATGATTTATTTTGTCAATCCCAGTAAATCCGGAATAAACAATGATATCTGTGGAATGAATGTAATCAATATCAGAGCTACTATCATTGCCAATAAAAAGATCGGCATCTGTCGTGACACTTTTGTAATAGATGAATCTCCAATACTGCACCCGACAAAAAGACATGTGCCAACTGGTGGAGTACATAGACCAATACACAGGTTAACAATCATTATCATACCGAAATGAACAGGGTTAATACCTAGATGGATTGCCATTGGAAGAAACAGCGGGGTAAATACCAGTACAGCCGGTGTCATGTCCATAAACATCCCAACAATCAGTAGCAGAACATTGATTATCAGTAAAATAACAAATTTGTTGTCTGATAGAGATAATAATTCTGCACTAAGATGCTGCGGAATATAATCATAAGACAATACCCATGACATAGCAGAAGACATACCAATAAGAATCATTACAATTGCAGTAGTTTTAGAACATTGCAGCAGAATTTCCGGAATATCTTTAAAGGAAATTTCTCTATAGATACAAATTGTAATTATAAAAGCATATACAACTGCAACACCAGCTGCTTCTGTCGCTGTAAATATTCCTGACAAAATTCCTCCAAGAACAATAATTATCAGCAGCAAACTCAGTATCGCCCCTCTGAAGGCTATAATTATTTCTTTAAATGTAGATTTTTGACCTGCTCCGTACTTTCTTTTAGAACTGACAATCCCACAGGCAATCATTATACATATTCCAACCACTATACCGGGAAGAATACCTGCCATAAACATTGCCGCCACAGATACACTCTGTGTTACAAGTGCATATATTATCATAATATTGCTTGGCGGTATCATAAGACCTACTGTCGCGGCAGTAGCTGTCACTGCTATATTAAAATCTTTATCATATCCGTTTTTATTCATTTCAGGAATCATGAATCCGCCGACTGAAGAAACTGCAGCTGTAGCAGATCCGGAGATTGATCCAAAAAGCATGCATGTTAAAACATTTACATAACCAAGTCCGCCCGGGAACCTTCCCATAACGGTCCTGGCAAAGATAATGAGTCTTTTAGCCATTCCTCCTCTACCCATTAAAATGCCGGAGAGAATAAAAAACGGTATTGCCAGCAGAGCAAAAGAATCAATACCGCTTGCCAGCCGCTGCGCAATAATAGTACACGTCGGGATATGACCGATTGAAAGTATTGTAAAGAATGTCGCTATACCTAAGCAGAAAGCTATTGGAACATTCAAGACCATTAAAACAAAGAACGAAATGATTAAAATAAAAACCTGTAAATCCATTATTAACTCCTTTGTTATTCCGCGAATGTTTCTTCAGTTGGATGTATACCTGACAATTCAGTTTTAGATATTTTTCCTTTTAAAAGCATTATTTTTTCAAAAATACCTTCACATGCAAACAGCACCATAAAAGCTCCGCAGATAGGTATAGCAAGATACACTATTCCTTTATTCATTCCTAAAACCGGAGTTGTCTGATGTGTTACCGTTACTATCAGATAGACTAAACGTCCGCCACCATAAAGAAGGATTGAGCAAGAGAAAAAAAGTACAATCAGATAAACCAGAATATCTGCAAATAAACGAACCCTGCCTTTAGTATATCTGTCAACAAAAAAGTCCACACCCAGATGTCCATTTTCCATAAATACAATACATGTACCGAGAAGTGAGACCCAAATCAGAATAATTGTAGCAAGTTCAGAGGTCCAGGCACTTGGAAGTGGCATTACATAACGTGATAAGATCTGCCAAACAACATCAAGGACTAAAGCACCCATTAAAATCAGGGCAACACACTCCAGTATTCTTACTAAAGTGTTCCTAATAAATTTAATAAATTTCCACATATTACTCAGCCTTTTTTATCTTATTGATTAATTTTCCTATTCTAGTACCTTTGTACTTATCATACATCGGTTTGACTTTATCCTGAAAAGGTTTCTTGTCTACTTTTAGAACTTTTACACCACTCTTCTCAATTTTTATCAAGTCCTCCTTCGATTCCTTTTTCCATAAGTCAATCTGAAAATCCAAAGATTCTTCAGCGGCTTCCAGTATGATATTACGGGCGACTTCTGGAAGTTTTTTCCATACAATTTTGCTTATCATCAGAACATCAGGTGTTCTTGTATGCTCATCAAGCGCATAATACTTCACAGTTTCAAACTGCCTAGAACTGTATAAACTCGGCACATTGTTTTCTGCACCGTCAACTACACCTTCTTGCAAGGCTGTATAGAGAGAACCATAAGGTATGGGAGTTGGAGATCCCCCCATTACTTTTATCATGGCAATTGCAGTAGGACTACCCTGTGTCCGTATTTTCATCCCTTTAAGATCTTTTGGTTTCAGAATAGGTTTGTTTCTTGTATAAAAGCTCCTAGCTCCTGCATCATAGAAAGTAATTCCCTGCAAACCAACAGCCTTTCCTGAATCCAAGATTGACTGTCCAATTGGACCTCGTAAAATTTGCCAGTAATGTCCCTCATCGGAAAACAGGTATGGAAGAGAAAGGACTGAAAAATCCTCAACAAAACTCTCCATTGCAGATGCGGATGTTTTTGTCATGTCAATACATCCAAGCTGTACTTGCTGTGTTAGGTCAACTTCATTGCCAAGCTGTCCGTTTGGAAAGATATTAATACGGATCTTATTGTTTGAAAGTTCATTTACACGTTTAGCAAAGAATCTCATTCCAACTGCGACTGGATGTTTTGGATTCATCCCATGTGCAAGAGTTAAGGTAATCTGTTCACCAATCGCATCCAATTTTTTTGAATACTTGTTTGTTTTATTTTGTTTCTCCAAAGAACCGCCTGCAAATCCTGATAAAGGATTAATAACAGCTAGAAGCAATACCAGTAATAATATTTTTTTAATTTCCTTCATTTTCTCCAATCTACAGGCTAGCCTGTTCTTATTATAAGTTTTTAGTGGCTCAATTTGTGACAATAAAATCACCGGACAAGATAAATTTTGCTTTGGATATAATTAGTTATTATCTGTTGATATTCAAATATTGATTTATATTATTATAACAGACGCCTTCAACTATTTCTTTCAGATATTTTTCATCAGCCG
>CAZVCD010000132.1:0-7473 GCA_964625675.1 uncultured Victivallales bacterium
TCCGATGGACAACTGAATATTATTGATGCCCTGATAAAGTTAGAATATGTAAATGATAATAAAATATTATCGGCCTTAGCTGAAACTTACGGCTTGGAAATGTTTGACTTGGAGTCATTTGAAATGCCGCTGGAAATACTGGGCCTTATACCGCAAGATATAATAAAACAATATAATATTCTTCCGGTTATGTTTAAAGATGATACTATTACTGTTGCAATGAGTGATCCAACAGATGTTGACACCATAGATTCGCTGAGCTATCTCCTAAAGCGCAATATTGAAGCTGTAATAGCTCCAAAAGATAAAATAAAACTACGCATAGAACATCATTTCGGATCAATTGATAAAAATGTTGATTCTTTTTTGAAAAACATTGATGATGACGAGACTACAGGTTTATTGATAGAAGAGGAAAAAGAAGAAGAGGAAAAAACCGACGATGATGCGCCTATTATACGATTAGTTGCACTTTTAATATTAGAGGCTTTTAAAAAAAGAGCCAGTGACATTCATCTTGAACCGCTTGTCAATAAATTTAGAATTCGATATAGAGTAGACGGTGCTTTAATTGAAGTGGAAGGCCCTCCTAAATATTTACAGGCAAATATTATCAGCCGACTAAAAATTATGGCAAATCTCGACATTACAGAGAAACGTGTCCCTCAGGATGGAAGAATCCATATAAAACTACTTGGAAAAGGAATAGATTTACGAGTTTCCTCCATTCCAACATCTCATGGGGAAAGTATCGTTATGCGTATTTTGGACAAATCCAGTGTGCTGATTGATATTTCTACATTGGGTTTCATAGGAGACGACATTAAAAAAATAAATAAGATTATTTCAATGCCTGATGGTATTTTTCTGGTAACAGGACCTACCGGTTCCGGAAAAACTACATCTTTGTATTCTTTCCTGAATAGTGTTAACGAGACAACCAAGAAAATAATAACAGTAGAAGATCCAATCGAATATCACCTTGAAGGAATTAATCAGGTACAGGTGCAGGCAAGCATAGGTATGACATTTGAAAAGGCCCTTAAAGCAATGATGCGTCAGTCCCCGAATATTATAATGGTTGGTGAAATTAGAGACATGGAAACTGCTAATATCGCAATAAATGCAGCACTAACAGGACATTTGGTGTTCAGCACCCTCCATACAAATGATGCACCCGGAGCTATTATGCGTTTGATTGATATTGGTATTAAGCCTTTTTTAGTCGCTTCCAGCGTAAGAGCAGTCATGGCTCAAAGACTTGTGAGAAAAATATGCAAAAGCTGTACAGAACCTTATACGCCTACAGATGATGAATTGAGATATCTTAATTTGTCCAGAGATTATTTTGCTAAAGTAGATCTTTTAAAAGGAAAAGGGTGTTCCGTTTGTTCCAATACAGGCTACAAAGGTAGAATGGGTATTTATGAGATATTTATGGTAACAGAAGAGATTCAACAGCTGATATTTAAAAATGTTTCTTCTTTTGAGCTAAGACAATTTGCCAGAAAATCAGGAATGATGACACTTAGAGAAGATGGAATAAGAAAAGTAATGACAGGATTAACAACAATAAGTGAAATTATCAGAACAACTATTGCGGATGTGGAGTAAAGTTATTTTATGTTGAACAATGAAGACGAAATACTTAAGAACCTTCTTTTATCTGATGAGATAATAAATGAAGATCAGGTCGCTGAACTAGAAGAAGAGTTTGCTCGAACAGGACGCCTATTTACTGATATGCTTGTAGACTATGCAATTCTGGACAGTGATCAGTTAACGGATATTATTGCAGCTCATTTGGGCACAGAAGTCATCAATTTGACTGATTTGGATATCGAAAGAAAGTATATAGAATTACTTGATTCCGGCCAGGCACGCATGTACGGAGCTATTCCTATTGGTGAAGATGATGACGGAAGTTTGAAGGTTATATGTAGTAATTCTCTTAATTTTCAGATAGCGGACGAGCTCCAGTTCATATTGGATAAGAATGTCCGAATATATATTGCAAAGGAGGGGCAAGTAGCTAGTGCCCTTGAAAAATATTATCCTGCAGAAACCATGAATGATATGATTTCAGGAATGGAAATAATAGAAGATATTGAAGCAGAAGAAGAATGGGATGCAGAAAACTTAGAGAAAGTAGCTAATGACACGCCTATTATCAAGTTTGTTGATGTAGTACTGTATCAGGCCATAAAAGACCAGGCAAGTGATATACATTTTGAACCATTTGAAAATTCTTTTAGAATAAGATACAGACTTGACGGTGTTCTGTACGAAATGGCATCTCCTCCTAAAAACCTTTCAACACCTGTTATGAGCCGCATTAAAATTATGAGTGGATTAAATATTTCAGAACGCCGTGTTCCCCAGGATGGAAGAATACAGGTAAGAATAGCAGGGAAAAAAATTGATTTGCGTGTTTCTACTATCCCGACTCAATACGGCGAATCAATTGTGCTTCGTGTACTTGATAGATCTATTGTAAATCTGGATTTGGAATCATTGGGACTGGATAATGAAATACTACAGCAAATTAAAGATATGATAAGTTTACCAAATGGTATTTTTATAGTTACCGGGCCTACCGGGTGCGGAAAAACCACTACCCTATATTCAGCTCTAAAAGAGGTTAATAAAATTACAGAAAAGATTTTAACTGCAGAAGACCCTGTTGAATATGACCTTGAAGGTATAATGCAGTTGCCTATTCATGAAGCAATAGGAATGAATTTTGCCAGGGCATTGCGAGCATTTTTAAGACAGGATCCTGATATTATAATGATTGGGGAAATTCGAGATCTAGAAACAGCTCAGATGGCGGTTCAGGCTTCTTTGACTGGGCACGTGGTTTTTTCAACATTTCATACAAAAGAGGCTGCGGGCGCAGTTACAAGACTGGTAGATATGGGTGTAGAACCGTTTTTACTAAATTCTTCATTAATTGGTGTCTTGGGTCAGCGCCTAATTAGACGTATTTGTACTTTCTGCAAAACTGAATATTCGCCAACCGATGAAGATATTGAGTTATTGGGATTAACCAAAGAAGAGGTTGGGGATAGAATGTTTTATTATGGGAAGGGATGTTCAAAATGCAATAACATTGGGTATAAAGGGCGAAAAGCCATTGTAGAATTGATGAAAATAACCCCTGAAATAAATGAGCTAATAACTTCAATGTCCCCTACCATTGATTTAAGAAATAAAGCAGAGGAACAGGGAATGATCACATTGAGAAACGATGCTGTTCAGGCTGTGTTCAACGGCGAAACCAGTATTGAAGAAGTTGTAAAATATGTTGCAATGAATTAAAAAAAAACAGTACAATTTATAAATAACAAATTATTTGTGCATTTTGCTGTTAAGAGGAGATAGGAGAAAATTTATGAGCCTAGAAATGGTAGATTTACTTAAATTGATTGTGTCAGAAGGAGGTAGCGACCTACATCTGGAGGTTGGAATACCACCAATGATACGCTTGCATGGATCTCTTATCGCTTTGGATTCTCCTGTTTTAAATGCTAAAGATACCGAAAATTTGGTTAAATCTATTACTTCCGATCAACATCAACGTTCTATAAGAGAAGAAGGAACCGTAGATTTTGGTTTTGATTTTAAGGGTAAAGCGCGTTTTAGGGTAAGTGCTTTTAAACAGAAAGGTGTATTTGGAGCTGTATTAAGAGTTGTTTCTAATAATTTAATGGCCTTAGAAGAAATTGGATTGTCTCCTGCTATAATTAAAGACCTACTGTATCGCCCCCGAGGCTTAATTCTTATAACTGGCCCAACCGGCAGCGGAAAAAGTACTACACTTGCTTCTATGATTGATGTTATAAATACTGAGAGGGATATTCATATTATCACAATAGAAGACCCTATAGAATTTTATCATCAGCATAAAAAAAGTATTGTAATACAAAGGGAAGTCGGTACAGATGTTCCTTCTTTTGGAGAAGCACTGAGAAGAGCATTGCGTCAGGATCCAGATGTGATACTGGTGGGTGAAATGCGAGATATAGAAACAATAAAAGCTGCAATTACAGCAGCTGAAACAGGGCATCTGGTTTTTGGAACACTGCATACTATTGGCGCAGCTAAAACTGTTGATAGAATAGTAGATGCTTTTCCTGAAAATCAGCAGGAAGAGGTAAGGGTTTTACTATCTTCATCTTTAACAGCAGTTATATCGCAAATGTTATTAAAGAAAAAGGATGGATCAGGACGAGTCGCAGCGTTTGAAATAATGATAACAACACCATCAATTAGGGCACTGATTAGAGAGAACAAAACCCATATGATAACTTCTGATATTCAAACCGGTGCAAAATGGGGAATGAATACACTGGACGACCACCTTGTAGAATTATATAAAAAAGATATTATTTCATATACAGAGTTAATCACCAAGTCTCAGGACCCGGATAGTATAGGCATTAAATTAAAATAATTAAGGATATCAATATGGCTGTATTTAAGTACACTGCGATGGATTCTAGTGGAAACGAAAAAAAAGGAAAAATAGAGGCAGAAACCGAACAGGCGGCCATAGCAGCCTTAAAGGCAAAAAGCCTTTTTCCTACAGTAATTAAAAAAGTAGGAGGAGATAGAAAAAAAAGTGATAAAAGTGCCTCGGGAGGGAAAAAGAAAAAAGGACTCCTTGATATAAACATAGGCACACCAAAAATACCAAACAAGATTTTGACACTTTTTACCAGGCAACTTGCAATTTTACTTGATGCCGGGCTCCCGCTAATTCGTGCTTTACGCACGCTTGAAAGGCAGTCAAAAAACAAAATTGCAAAAAAAATAATTTCAGAAACGGCAGATAATGTAGAAGGTGGTTTTACTTTTTCAGAATCTTTAGCTAAAAATCCCAAATCGTTTGATTTTCTATATGTTAATATGATTAAAGCCGGAGAATCCGCTGGAGCTTTAGAAATAATATTAAACCGTCTTGCAAGTTTTATGGAAAAAACGCAAAAAATTGTTGGCAAAGTAAAATCAGCGATGATATACCCAATAGTGGTTATAACAGTAGCAACACTAGTTACTGCTATGCTAATGGTTTTTATAGTACCAAAATTTAAAAAGATATTTGAAGACTTGCTTAGCGGGATGCCACTTCCAAAACTTACTGAATTCGTTATTGCGATAAGTGATTTACTGATGAATAGAATTTATTTTATTATTATTGGTATTATTTTATTAATCGTAATTTATAAAGTTCTTAAAAAAACCAAGTCGGGCTTATACTGGACTGATTATATAAAGTACCGAATGCCTCTCTTCGGACCAATTATTGCAAAATCATCTATTTCCCGTTTTTCCAGAACACTGGGCACACTGATGGCCTCAGGGGTACCTGTTCTAAGTGGATTATTAATTGTTCGGGATACAGCTTCAAACAGCCTGGTAAAAAATGCAGTGCAGAGTGTTCATGATGCAGTAAAAGAAGGAGAAGGCATATCTGCTCCGTTGGCTGCTTCAAAAGTTTTTCCGGATATGGTTGTTAGTATGATAGAGGTAGGTGAGGAAACAGGTAAACTCCCTGAAATGCTCGTAAAAATTGCTGATACATATGACGATGAAGTAGATAATGCTGTTGACGCATTAACTTCTATGATCGAACCCCTGATGATTGTAGGAATGGCGCTTGTTGTTGGAACTATTGTAATTGGGATGTTCCTACCGCTGATAAAAATTATGGAGAGCTTGGGAAGTTAATCAATGAAGACTAAGAATGTAAAACTGTTTCTTCTTGACATAGGCAATACACATACCAGATATGGTTTATTGGAAAACGGCAAAATAAAATATAGTGGAAACTGTGACACGGTTTCCCTTGATAAACTGGCCATTCCTGATGATGTACCTGTAGCAGCAGCTACTGTAGTCCCCAAAGCCAAAGAATGGCTTAAACGTAAAGATGTTTTTTGGGTAAATAATACTGTGAAAACAGGTATTGATTTAAGTTTCGTGGACGCAGCAACTTTGGGAGCGGATAGAATTGCCAATCTAGCAACTTTGGCACAAACTGCTAATTTACCTGCTATTATTGTTGACTGCGGCACCGCTATAACTATAGAGGTACTGGATTCAAATAAAGTTTTCCGTGGCGGACAAATTGCTCCCGGACGTTTTCTTTTACGAAAATCTCTTGCTGATTATACTGCCCAGCTGCCTTTTCTACCGGTCGATGACATAAAAGCTAAAACTTTCGGTTGGAACACCCCTGATGCAATTAGACTGGGAACTGATTTTGGGTTGATAGGTGCAGTTAAAGAGTTTGTCATACAAACAAAGAAAGAACTTGGAGTTACTGATTGTCAAGTATTTGTTACAGGAGGAGATGCAAAAATCCTATTAGAAAATATTGAAGGATTGGTAGCTGTTTCAGCTGATTTTACGTTGTTGGGAATAGCAGCTATTTGGGAACTAAACTGCACTTAGTACCAACCTTAGATTTAGTATACAGGAATTTGCTTTTTAACTTACTCATAACCAAGATAGTTTAACAACGCGCCAAAACAAAAAGGCAAAAACAAGTTTAACTTGATTAAAGTTTTTTAAAGAGGTTGATCATATGCGGGTAAAAATTTGTGGTTTAAAATCGGAAAAAGATATAGATGTTATAGTTAAAGCTGGAGCAGATGCGGCAGGATTTCTGGTTGGACAGCTGCATGCATCTCCAGATTTTATTTTACCTAGTACTGCAGCAAGGCTGGCTGCTAAGCTACCTCCGTATATAGTTCCAGTTTTAGTGACACAGCTAACAGAGGCAGAAGAAATACTGGAACTTGTTTCCAAGTCAGGGATAAATACTATTCAATTACATGGCCATATCTCTTTAAAAGAAGTGAAAATTTTACGTTCCAGTCTTCCTGCTTCTGGAAAAATAATAATGGCTGTTAGTCTGTGTAATGATAAGCTTAGATCTAAACTAGATGAATATTATTCTTCCATCGACGCTATATTGCTAGATTCCTGTAATCTTGTAACTGGTGATATGGGCGGAACCGGACTTACACATGATTGGAATGTTAGTGCTGATTTTGTTAAAGAATGCAGTATGCCTGTAATATTGGCCGGCGGACTTAGTCCGGACAATGTTGATACTGCCATTAAAAAAGTTAACCCTTTTGCTATTGATGCTAATTCATCTTTGAAAAATTCAAAGGGAGAACGTGATTTAACGAGTTGCTGCAAATTTGTGCAGAGAGCACGAAATACTGTCAAAAATTAGTATTGGGTTAGTTGAGTTTTATCATAAAATAAGCTATTATTAGCATTAAAAACGTTTTTAGTAAGGTATTAATAACGAAAATAGATCAGAAACCATCTAATCTAAATACGGGAACAATCTAAATGCTGAACTTTTTCCGTAAAAAAAAGAAAATATCAGAGTCTGATCCTAAATTTGACTATCAATCTTTAGAAGCAGGTAAGTTAAACTGTAAAAGCTGT
>CAZVCD010000133.1:0-7452 GCA_964625675.1 uncultured Victivallales bacterium
TACAATAAACCGGCTACTTATAAGGCTATATTCATTGGCGTTTTGCTTGGTTTATTCATCAATTTAGTATGGGTGGTTGTAGTACTTGGTAGCATGCATGAAAACAATGCCGGAGTAACAAGTGTAGTTTATGCAGAAATACATAACCTCACTGCAAACGTTCCTATGACCCAGATTCTGGATAATAAAACTTTTGAATTTTCGGCTTTAATATTTGCCCTTCTGTCTGTAACATGTTCTTTCATGGCCAATGGAGCTGGTTTATTTGGTTTTATTACTGACCTTTGTTCAGATTATCTAAAAACGGAAAACAAACTTCTTATCAGTATACTGTCATTCGCGCCTCCTCTTATTATCGCTCTGATTTATCCAGAAATATTCCTCGTAGCTCTGTCTCTGGTTGGAGGAGTAGGTGAAGACATTTTATTTGCTTTGCTACCGGGAGTAATTATCGTTAAAATCGGTTATTCATTTATCAGAAAAAAGGAGTATTTAACCTTAAGCCGATGGATGATTTATGCTGGTTGGATAATGGTTATATTGAGTACTTTCATACTGATATTTGTTCTTGGTCAAAAATTTGGTTTGATCAATATGACCCCTCCGTCGTTAAAAATGTAAGATCTTTGACTAAACACTTCACAAAGTGATAATCAGCTAGCTCCATCTGGTAGAGATGCAAAATCTTGCATCTCTACTCTGTGGCAGAATATCCACTGATTTTATGCATAATAAAAAACAAAATCCCAGTGATACATTCCCAAAGGACTTTCTATTTGGCGCTGCAACCAGTTCATATCAAACCGAAGGGAATAATCACAATTCGGACTGGTTTGAATGGGAAAAGAAACGTGGATTGACTCCATGCGGCCCAGCCTGTAATTCATGGAATTGTTTTGAAGATGACATTAATTTACTAAAAGACTTTGGACTTCAAGCATATCGAATAAGCCTTGAATGGTCAAGGATATTTGAAAGCCCAACAAAGGTCAACTATAAAGTATTAGAACATTATAAAAAAATATTAGCTTCTCTAAAAGAAAACAATATCAAAACATTTGTTACGCTGCAGCATCATACTCTTCCCAAATGGTTGACAAAGGGATGGGAAAACCCTGATATTGAAAAGTTATTTGAGAAATACGCTAAAGTTGCTGCTAAAAGCTTACACAAGTATGTTGATGCCTGGCTCCCAATTAACGAACCTGCCGTTAATAACGCATTTGGTTATTTTATGAAGATATTTCCTCCTGGCAAATCAAGCCATATTGCGACAATAAAAGTTGCTAGAAATCAAATTAAAACCCACTTCCGCGCTTATCATGCACTCAAAGAAATTTCACCAAAAATCCCTGTAGGTTTTGTTAAACAACTACTACTGTTAAAACCATACAGAAATATTTATTCCGATAGATTTCTCTGTTCCTATTATGATTATGCATTCAATGGGGCATATTTAAACCCTTTTAAAAACAATAGACTTCCATTCTCTTTTACAAAACTTGCCGGATTAAGTGAATCGATCGATTTTTGGGCTTTGAACTACTATACTCATAAGTGGGTTTCTTTTAAGTTCCCGAAAAAGCGTCAACACAACTACGATAAATCTATTGAAACTACACAATCAGGATGGGAATGGAATCCAGAAGGACTACAAACAGCTATCAAACGGCTTTGGAATATAAAACAAAAACCTATTTACATTACAGAAAACGGTATAGGCACATCCGAAGACAGTAAAAGAAAGTTATATATTTACTTACACCTTAAATCAGTACTGGAAACTCTTAGAGAAAATATAGATGTCAAAGGCTATTTTTACTGGTCGTTACTTGATAACTTTGAATGGAATCATGGCTATAAACAAAATTTTGGTTTAGCAGACGTTAATAGAGAAACATTCGCTCGACTACCTCGTTCAAGCGGATACTATTTAGGAGAAATAGCAAAAAGGAAAACACTCATTAATTACTAGTTCTTAGGCCATTCAATGTAATAAAAGGCCATTTATGATTAAAAAGACGGTAATATAAATATCTTATCTGTACAGAAGCCGGATCTAACAATACCGCTAATTTCACCAACCGTCGTGCTTTTTCTGTATTTTTTGATTTAAGCGCTTTTTCCGCCAGTAAGTACATTTTTTTTGCATCTTCAATTTTATCCGGCGTTATTACTTTAAAAATGGTATAGCTTGACTTAATATCCGAAGAGGGCGGGGGTTCATCTAACCTATAGAGGTATCTCAAACTATCTGGTTTATAATAACATCTATAGACAGGCGAAGTTTCTTTTAAATTGAACGTTGCCGCCATATATCTATTACTCCATGGATGCAGAATTGAAGCCTTTTTCCCACCAGTAGCCAATCCTTTATCAAAAACAAAATAATCTACTTTGTATTTGTCACAAAATTCGATCAGATTTTTTTCAGTTCCACTATACAGAATATTTAAATATTCCTTAACCATGCCTCTTGTTTTTCCCAGTTCAAATTTTGGTTGCAGCAGTATTCTAGAACCGGTATAGGCTTTAATCATTGGTGATAGAGTAAAATCCGTAAGAATCACTTTATCCTTGGTTTTTGGATTTGAATTAAACCATTGTATTAACTCAATGTTTGCCTTTTCGTTATTATAATATTTTCGTGTTAGCTTAAAAAACCATTCAACTTCAGAAGCAATTAACAGCACAAAAAGAATAACAAAGATGAGTCTACCTTTAGTTCTAAACAAAGAAGAAATATTGTCAAACAACAATGCTATAGATAAAGCTAAAAACGGTATAACTAAAGCATGAAACCTAACCATAAAGATAAAAAGAATAAAATAAAACAGAGTAAAAAATATGGGCAGCATTATATAATGTTGTTTGGCTGCAAAATTCTTTCTGGTTTTTGGAAATAGCAGTATCACCCCAAGTAAAATAATAAATACTGGAAAGGTAAAACGAAATAATGTCCAAAATATTATTTTTGTTGCTGAATGCAGACCAGGTGTCCATAATATTCGTGAGTCAATATCCAGCAAATTTGGATTCAAGGGTTTTAAATTTCCAAAATATAGCTTTGCCTTAATTAGATTTGCAAAATGAGAATAATTACCGGCATAGCCAAGTCTGCTTAAAAGAAAAAACCATAGACAGAAAAGAAAAATTATTAAAAAAAGTCCAAATAGTACTTTCCTACATTCTCTTATTTTTGAAAAATACAGCAAGATAACAGTTGGCAATATAATCGCTACAAACGGTGACATCAGAAATCTGTGTTCATGTAAATACGGTATTAAAATTCCGGCAATAATTGAAACAGCAAAAAAAACCGACCAGAGGATACCACTCCTTTTGCTGATTAAATCAGCCTCAGAACCTCCCAAACAAAGATTCGTATATTTTTGGGCAATAGTATTAGCAAAAATTCTAATAATTTCAAAAATACCCCATACAGCAAAACAGAGTTGTACCATATCCCAGGAACTCATTGCTCCTAAAGCCGATAGTCCAAACAATACAAGCTTATACTTTTTAGGCTTTCGCAAGTACCAATAATAACAGACAAATGTCGCCAATATAATTGGGATAGCAAAATTTTCACGTATTAAATCCTGTCCGGTTGCCCGTGCAATAGCCGCAGGCGACACAGCAAAAATGATTCCACCTAAAATTGAAAATACCCAGGAGCTCCTAAGAATAATTAGCCAAAGAAAAATCAGTCCAGCGCTAAGGCTTATCCATAAGCGTATTTGAAAACGAACCCATTGTGCAAAATCAGAGTTGTCTCCGTATTTAGATATCTTGTTTTTTACAGGGAAAATAATGTTTTTTAGCCGATAACCATAACCTAGAAAATATTCCACAGAAATAGACATTTGACGATTTACAGAAAGATTTTCCATGCCGACAAGTGATTTATCTTTGCTCGGCAAATAACCGTTTTCAGCTATCTCCCGTGCGTATGAATACATCATCGCACTTTCAAGAGTAAAGGGAACAAAACTTCCCGTTCGGCCAGCTTCGCGATTATAATCATATGTCCGCATCAAAAAAGCAGTTGAAATTACGACAAAAAAACCAAGCAAAACAAATAATAGTTTTGCTGATTTATTTTTTATTTTTATTGAGAGTAACATATAATTTTCTTTTTTATAAATATTAAAAACCCACCCCTTCCTCCTTCGCCCCGCGTCTGCGGGGCTTCCAACTTCGCTGAAGCTCCGATGGACACGTCGGCGGAAGTAATCCCTTCCAAATCTGTTGTCTGTCCAAGGAGATGGGTGTTCTCCCAGAGGAAGATTTAGTTTTGTCGTTGTTCTCACATCTAAAAACCCACCCCTTTATCCCCTCCCAGGAGGGGAACTTATCTATGACCTGTTCAAAAAGAAGACGCATATTTCATATCTCTTCCAAGAGGGAGAACTTATCTCTTGTCTGTCTCACAGGGTGGAGGTTTGCTCTTATCGTTATTGTTGTCCTTGCCATCCAAGATGGAGAACTTATCTGTTGTCTGTCTCACAGAGTGGAGGTTTGCTCTTATCGTTGTCCTTGCCATCCGAGATGGAGAACTTATCTCTTGCCCGTCCCAAGAGGGTCGAACATCTCAGCTCCCCTCCTTGGAGGGGCCGGGGGTGGGTTTTCATTGACCTCCATTCCCCAATAAGACATTATTTATCCTATTCAAAGAATCCATACTTTTTAATTCAGGGTGGGGAGGGCACATTATGTTGAATCTAGCTATATTTTCGTCTTAATCTGGAGGATGGAATTCCAACTTCTTCCCGGTATTTTGCTACAGTTCTGCGTGCAACAGGAATTCCTTCTTCTTTAAGTATTTCGGCAATTGTATCATCAGAATAAGGCTTAGATGAATTTTCCTGTGAAACAATTTCTTTGATTTTCTCCATAACGCTACGGCTTGAGAGCAAATCTCCGGACTCCACCTGATATCCACCGGTAAAGAAATATTTCAATTCGAAAAGCCCTTGCGGCGTTTGAATATATTTTCCTGATACTGCCCGACTTACAGTTGTTTCATGTAAACCAACTTTATCAGCGATCTGCCGCATTGTAAGAGGTTTTAACGCTTCAATTCCGTTTTCTAAAAATTCATATTGAGTATCAGCAATTACTTCTGCAATTTTATGTATAGTTTTCTGTCTCTGTCCAAGGCTTTTAATAATATTAGTTCCCTGCATTATTTTTTGTTTAATATATTCTTTTGTTTCAGTTGGAATATCAGGGTTTTCCAACAGCTTTAAATAATGATTGGATATTCTGAGGCTAGGCTGATAGTCTGTTTTTAAATTAACTTCATACTTTCCATCTTTTTTTTCAATAATCGCCTCAGGAAGTACAAATATTGAGTCTGAACTATGATTAAGAGAAAGGCCAATACATGGATGTGGATTCAGTTTTCGAACATCCTTAATAATCTTTTGCAGCTGTTCTATAGAAATTTTCATTTGTTTTGCAATCAGAGGAATATGGTTGGCTGCCAACTCATTTAAATGCTTTTTTATCAGCGTAGCTACCAATGAATTACCTTCTCCTTTCCTATCAAGCTGCAATAATAAACATTCTTTTAAATCTTGCGCCCCAATCCCGGGGGGGTCAAGTTCCTGTACAAGCTTTAAAGCTTTTTCCATTTGTTTTAAATCAGTTCCCCCTATTACAGCAAGATCCTCAAGTGAACCTCTAAAGTATCCTTGGTCATCAATACTGCCAATAATCAATTCGATAAGCTGTTTATCTTCTTCACTTATATTTGCAAATGAAAGCTGTGATAAAAGCATATCTTCAATAGAAGGAAGATCTACAATTGAATCTAGAAAATGCTGATGTTTTTCCTCGTTCACGTCATAGGTTGCATTATGATTGACAGGCAAGTTATCATGCCAGGATTCAGTTAAATTAATAATATCTGCAAATTCATCATCTTTTAAATCTTCAGCTTCTACAGATCCAACCTCCGTATTTGAAAGGGGTTCTTCATCTGAATCATCTGAAGTTTTTTTCTCTTCCTGTTCTAAAACAGGGTTTATAGCAAGTTCTTCTGATATCTTTGCCTGAAGTTCCATTAATGGAATAGTCAGTAATTCCAAAGATTGAATTTGGGTTGGTGCAAGTATCTGCTCTTGACGCAAGACTTGAGATTGTAACAGATCATAGTTCTGCATCTCAAAGAGTGCTCCTTTTTTTACTTAGTATCTGAGAATTTTATCCCATATTATTCAAAAACCATCTAACAAGTCACGTACCGCGCATCTCCACAAATAACATTTAAAAACAAGTTGAAATGCAAATTTCAATGTTCTTAATTTTATCTTTCCTCGTAAGAACTATTCATAGTGCTTTTGAGGCTATATCTTTTCGATAAAACGCACCGTTCCAGGTGATTTTATTTACTCCAACATATGCTTTTTTAACCGCATCTTCAATGCTGTTTCCTCGGGAAGTAACACCTAATACACGACCACCTGATGTTACAATCTGTTCATTGTTACCTGCTGTACCAGCATGAAAAACAACTGTTCCGGCATCTTTTTCTGCATCCTTTATTCCTGAAATAGGTAGTCCTTTTTCATAAGCTCCGGGATACCCTTTTGAGGCCATAACTACACAAACAGAAGCTCCTGGGTACCATTCAATTTCCGTATTATTTAGTTCTCCGTTTACAGTTCTCATCATTATTTCCACAAAATCACTTTTCATAAGAGACATAACAGCCTGTACTTCCGGATCTCCAAATCTAACATTAAACTCGAGCACTTTCGGTCCATCCTGAGTAACCATTACTCCGGCATAAATAACACCGCGGTAATATAATTTGTCTTTTTGAATCCCAGCAAGAAACCGCTGCAAAACTTTTTCATCTATATCCTTCATCAAACTTTCATTTACTACAGGAGCAGGACAGTATGCGCCCATTCCTCCTGTATTAAGCCCTGTATCTCCTTCACCGACCCTCTTATGGTCCTGAGAAGGAATCAATGGAATGATTGAACTTCCATCTGTTAGAGCTAAAATTGAAGCCTCTTCTCCTTCTAAATATTCTTCTATCAGTATTTTTTCACCTGCTTCTCCAAACTCTCCGTCAAAACATATATTAACAGCATCTATGGCATCATCTAGGGATTCCGCAATTAATACACCTTTTCCCGCAGCTAACCCATCAGCTTTTATCACTATTCGCGAAGCTCTTTTCATTTTTTCTTTAACGTACTCTAAGGCTTCGCTTCTGGAATAAAATTCGCCTGACTCGGCTGTTGGAATGCCATGTCT
Organism: uncultured Victivallales bacterium; assembly: GCA_964625675.1. Lineage (GTDB taxonomy): Bacteria > Verrucomicrobiota > Lentisphaeria > Victivallales > GWF2-38-69. Next base: position 7,276 of record CAZVCD010000133.1, read on the forward strand.
CAGCATAAAATCCTTAGAATAGCATTTGCTTCCCTCTAAACGGGCGGATAACTTATCAGGCCCAAAAATAAATAGTCCTTTTTCTCTAAATGCATCTACTATCCCAGCACATAACGGAACTTCCGGTCCTGCAATAGTAAGAGCAATGTCGTTATTTATTGCAAATTCCAATAATTT
>CAZVCD010000134.1:0-7431 GCA_964625675.1 uncultured Victivallales bacterium
TACTAATACACTTATACTATTGATTTAAATAGTACTAAAAAAGAAAGCAGTGCAAGAGCCTTGAAAAAAATTTTCTTCATCTCTGTCTTCCTCTCCTGGTTTTTAAGCTAATAAAATTATAGACTATAAATTAAATAACTACTTGTTCTCTAGCAAATAAAATTATATATAAAAAATAATATAATTACAACAGGACTTATAGTTAATAATAATCAATTAACTGAAAGAATAATACAGCACAGTGTTTTTTTACTTCAAATACTTAAAATTTTGTCTGCATCTAATCTGTTTCGCTCTTGTGTCAGACTTCTAGTGCTGTATCAAAAATGCTTGTCCATTATAATTTTAGTGATGTAAGGTCTTAGAGTCTTGCTAAAATCTACTAAATATAATGCATCTGGAAAGTGTTTTTTGTGTTTTTGCGCAACTATCCTGACTGTAACTCAGATACACTTTCTGAGGCACAGTTGGTAAATAGTTGTTTTAACGAACATTTGCAGTTGAACTCTAACGAATATTGGATAAAATCGCTTTTTCTATTTCACTGGTAGACATATTGTCCAAATCTAGTGAAGTAACAGAACATATAGCTTTTTCTACTTCTGCAGCAGCTTTCGGTTGCTCCATAAAATCTAACATCATTTTTAGACTCATTACTGTTGCTAAAGGATTAGCTTTATTCTGCCCAGCTATATCAGGGGCTGAACCATGGACCGGTTCAAACATTGATGGAGTTTTATGTGTAGGGTTAATATTGGCGCTGGCAGCCATTCCCATGCCTCCCTGTGTCATTGCTCCAAGATCTGTTATAATATCACCAAACATATTGCTGGTTACGATTACATCAAATCGTTCGGGTTGCTTTACCATATGCATGCAAGTTGCATCTACATGATAATACTCTCTGTTTACTTCAGGATATTCTTGCTCTCCTATTGCATTAAATACTCTTTCCCAGAGATCAAAAGCATATGTTAAAACATTGGTCTTTCCTACTAAGGCTAAAGTTTTTCTCGGGCGATTTTTTGCGACTTCAAATGCATATTTTAGACAGCGAGAGACTTGTTTGTAATTATAAACCATTGATTGAACTGCTACTTCATCTTCAGTGTGTTTCATTGTAAAACCTCCGATGCCAGTATATAGGCCACCGGTATTTTCCCGAATAACAACATAATCAATGTCTTTTTCTGTCTTGTTTTTTATAGGAGTTTCTACGCCGGGATAAAGCTTGACTGGGCGAAGATTGATGTACTGGTCAAGTTCAAAACGTAATTTTAGAAGAATCCCTTTTTCAAGAATCCCAGGTTTTACTTTAGGGGAACCAATTGCGCCAAGATATATCACATCATAATTTTTTAGCTCGTTAACAGATTCATCTGATAAGATTTCTCCGGTCTTAAGGTAGTGTTCACCGCCGAAAGGAAAAACTTTCTGAATATATGGAATATTATTTTTTTCTGCAATTTTTTGTAATACTTTTAGACCGACACCAATAACTTCCGAACCAATTCCATCTCCCGGCAATACTGCTATTTTATATTTTTTCCCCATTATAATACATTATCCTTATTTATTTTTTGTAAAAAATTAGTTTATAAAATATAAACATGCCTCTTATTATTGCAAGAGGTAATACGTTTCAAGTTTAGCCTAATGCTGTGAAATCGATTTTAAATAATGAATTTGCTCTATTAAGCAGGATAAAACCTTTGGAATTGTGATATTGTTCGTGGGGGAGTGGAATAGGCCTGGAAGTTATACCTGTTTTAACTTGTTTAAAAAAGTCTGTTGATATCTAGCCAGGGGGGTTTTTTAATATTTGCCATAATGCAAATAAATATTTGTTATTTACCGAAAAGCATTTCGCGTTGGGTATAAGTTAGGAAAAAGAGTTTTTTTATATAAAAAAATTGGATTCTTTTATGTATTTTTTTTCAAATATGTTATAATCAAAGTAAAGAAAGTAATTCAATAGTAAAATAATCATATAAATAAAGTGAAAATATCTTATGGGAAAAATAATTTCGATACATTCTTTTCGAGGTGGTACGGGTAAATCCAATATCACAAGTAATCTTAGCTATTCACTTGCTAAAAAAGGGAAAAAAGTTTGTGTTATCGACACAGACATTCAATCTCCCGGTATACATGTTCCTCTACAATTGTCAAATTATAAAGGACCTACATTAAATGATTTTATTTTCAAAAATGTAGATATTAATGATATAGCTGTTGATATTTCTGATAAATTTGATTTACCGAAGGAGTCTTTTTATTTCGTTCCAAGTAGTTTAAATACGCAGGATATTACCAGAATTCTAAAAGAAGGGTATGATGTTAGCGCACTTGCTGAAGCATTTGCTAAAATCCAGCATCATCTTAATATCGACTATCTGCTAATAGATACACATCCAGGATTAAATGAAGAAACACTTCTTTCAATTGCGATGTCGGATGTTCTGTTTATTGTGATGAGGCCGGATGAACAGGATTTTCAGGGAACAAGCGTTACAGTAGATATAGCTCGTAAATTGAACGTTAAAAAAATCTCTATAATAGTTAATATGGTAGCTCCTTCATACAATAAAACGCAAATAAAAAAAGAAGTGATTAAGGCATTTGGCTGTAATGTAGCAGAAGTCTTACCACACACGTATAAATTAACGGAACTGGCAAGCAACGGGCTTCACTGTAAATTGTTTCCTGAGGAAGAATGGTCACTTAAAATTAACAATATTGCAAATAGACTTGGATAAACCAGGGGTTCAATAATTATTTTAAACATACATGAATTTGCTTTTTAACATATTAATAATCAATATAATAGTGAATTTAAACAGAAAAAAAAACAAGATTTATCTTGAGTTTTAATCTACCATTTACTAATTCAATAAAAGTAATGAAAAAATGACTAAATCTGCAAGCAACCAATCAGCTTCAAACATATTAGACATATTTGACTTTACGGATCCAATCAAAAATGTCTATCTATATGTACTTAAAGCGGGAATAGCCACAGTAGATGAGTGTACACTGAAAGCTGACCCTCAAGCAGATAGAACTGAAATAAAAATTTATCTTGACATACTTGTAAGACAGGAATATCTGGAAAAATACAAAGATGGTGATATTGTCAAGTATAAAGTCAAAGGACTTAAACGCAAAGCAAGAGAGGTTCCAAACGATATTTGGGAAATGCTGGAAAAATAAGAGACTTGATATTTTAAGTGTACAGGAATTTGCTTTTTAAATTGTTAATAGACAACAATGTTATATTAGCAGTTAAAACAAAATGACAAAAACAAGGTTTACCTTGTAATACATTTAAGATAAGTGATTTACAAAAAGTATATGCAGAGAACAAATACTTCTTCTTTGCTATATCATCAAGCAGTACAGGGCAAGCAACTAACAATTAACAATTAACAATTAACAACTGAAGTTCATAATGGATAGACGTTTTATAAAAAAAGTAGTTCTAGGTAATGGATTAATAGATAGGAAAAGATTTAATGAGCTGGACTCACTATCTCTCAATTCAAATATTTCTCTTATAAATACAATTCTTAATGGGCAATATATAAGTGAAGCTGTTTTAATGCCGCTAATTTCTGATGCGATCGGTGTTGAGTGGCTCGCAATTGATAGCGATGACGAAAGACTTGACAAAAAACTGCTTCCCGAATTAAGCAAAGATCTACAAAATGCAACAGGCGTTCTTCCACTTTTCAAAGAAGACAAATTTATTGTCGTTGGTGTATCTGATCCGATGGAAATTGAGCTGATAGATAAAGTCAAAATTGAAACTGACTGGGATATAAAACTGGTGCTTGTGGCACAAAGTAGACTGGATTCTATCAGGGAATTGTTTACAGGAGACTCCGTAGATGATTTAAACAGCTTGTCTATCAATGAAGATATGGATGAAAAATCTCTTGAAGATATAGCTAACGAAGCACCGGTTATAAAACGTGTTAATCTGATTATGATGCAGGCTATTTCAATTGGGGCCAGTGATATCCATGTCGATCCATATGAAAAGGAAGCTGTAGTTCGTTATCGTGTTGATGGGGTTTTAAAAGAATCTGCCAGGTTTCCCAAAAATCTTTACCCGGCTATTATTTCCAGAATAAAAATTATGGCAGATCTTAATATAGCAGAACGAAGAATACCGCAAGATGGACGTATTTCACTGCATCTTATGGATAAGTCCTATGACCTTCGTGTCGCGACTATTCCAGTGCTTCACGGAGAAGGTGTTGTTCTAAGGATACTTGACAAAAGCGGGACATTGGTAGATTTAAAACAAATAGGATTTGATAAAAGAAAACTGAATATATTTAAACGACAGATACAACTGCCCTACGGCATAATCTTGGTCACAGGACCTACCGGAAGCGGTAAAACAACAACTCTCAATGCTGCACTTGTCTCTATTAAAGATGGAGAGAAAAAAATAATTACAATTGAAGACCCGGTTGAATATGAGGTTGCCGGAATAACTCAAATACATGTTAATGCAAAGGTTGGTCTTACATTTGCAGCTGGACTTCGGAGTATACTTCGTTTGGATCCTGATGTAGTAATGGTGGGAGAAATAAGGGATTTAGAAACAGCAGAAATAGCGATAAGGACAGCTCTTACCGGACATTTAGTTTTTTCAACATTACACACTAATGACGCACCCAGTGCTGTAACAAGACTTATTGATATGGGAATAGAACCATTTTTGATATCTTCTTCAATCAATGCTGTTATGGCACAGAGGCTTGTAAGAAAAATTTGTGAATTCTGTAAAAAAGAAAAAGCTCCTACAGCTGCAGCAAAAACACTTTTTGAAGATTCCGAACAAAAACTACCCGAAAAACTTTTTTATGGAGAAGGATGCGATGAATGTCATAATTCGGGTTATAGCGGGCGAACAGCATTAATCGAATTTTTTGAGTTATCAGACGAAATACGAGAATTAACAAATAAACGTGTTTCAACAGAGATTATTCGTAAAGAAGCTATTAAAAATGGCATGGTAACAATGCGTGAAGACGGAATTAGCAAAATATTGGCTCAAGTTACTACAGCAGAAGAAGTATTAAGAGTAACACAAATGGATTAAGATCAACGCGAACTATGCTGTCAAATTCTCGACACTACTGGAGAGCTTCTGATAGCTTGATTTTTGCATTCAACTTAAAAAATAAAACAATTGAGTAATCAATTTCCAACAAGGAATAATGAATATCCAACGTTAAATAATTAGATGTTGAACATTTCTTGTTCTGCTTTAAGCGAAATTGGATATTCTGGATTAGAAATATGGCAACCTATTTATACAAAGCAATTGATTCAAGCGGCAACTCTATTGAAGCTACTCTGGAAGCAAAAGATCAGCCTGCGGCTGTTGCAAAACTTAAAGAGCTGAAACTGTTACCTATTTCTCTATCATTAGCTTCTGCTTCTTCCTCAAAAAAGAAAAAACTGCTTGGTTCGAAAAAAGTAACAAAATCTGATATTTCTAATTTTACAACACGCCTTGCAGCATTGCTAAAAGCAAAAATGCCTCTTGCCAAATCACTACAGTCATTGGAAAGGCAATCTGATAAAGAAAGTCTCAAGCAATTAGTAGGTGATATCTATACAAAAGTTCTTGAAGGTACACCATTATCTGAAGCGTTTGCCTCATATCCAAAATACTTTAATACTCTATATGTAAATCTAGTAAAAGTAGGGGAAGTAGGTGGAGTGTTGGAAGAATCTCTTAAACGTGTAGCCGATATAAGAAAAAGAGATCAGGAAATGATATCAAAATTAAAAAGCGCTATGGCATATCCAATAGTCATGTGCGTTATAATGCTTGGATCAATTGGAGTATTGATAGGGTTTGTTGTTCCTAACTTTGTAAATGCCTTTGGAGACATGGGAATAACACTTCCACTTCCTACACGCATTTTGATCTCATTGAGCAACTTTCTTGGAAACTGGTGGTGGGTATTACTAATAATCATAATTCTCCTTATTGTTACTTTTATTCAGTTTAAGAAAAAAGAAAGTGGACAGTTGGCACTTGATAAGTTTAAGTTGAAAGTACCTTTGGTAGGAAATCTTATCCATGAAGTATCGCTTTCACGTTTTACTCTGTCGCTGGGGGCGCTGGTAGGCAGTGGAGTTTCTTTGGTGCAGGGGCTTGAAGCAACAGTCGATATTACAGGAAACATGTATATAAGTAATTCATTACAATCGCTAGTTACGGAAGTAAAAGAAGGAAAGCCTTTGTCTTCAACGTTTAAAAAGCGTTCTTTTTTCTTTCCAGATTTAGCAGTAGAAATGACCCAGACAGGAGAAGAAACTGGTAATCTTGATGAAATGCTGGAAAACCTCGGAAGCTACTATCTGGAAGAATCGGATAAAAAAATTGCACTTGTATCGACTCTAATGGAGCCTGCAATAATTGTACTGATGGGGTTTGTTGTAGGTTTTATTGTAATGGCCATGATGCTGCCTATATTTGATATAAGCACATCTTTGCATTAAATCCAAATAATTGAAATTGATTTAAATTATGAAAAAAAGTATAAAATTTCTAATAGGCTTCTATTGCTTGATTATTGTCATATGTATTCTTCTTTCAATACTGTTCTACTCTGAAGAGAAAACTCAAGTCATTAAAAATAATAAAGCCCAACTCTTTTTAAAAACTGAAGCTACAGTAGAAGTGATAAGATATATTTTTGACGATTTTATAACAGAACTTGAAATACTTAAAAAAACATTATATGAAGTAAAAAACACTGAAACAGTGGGGAGCCACTTGATTCAGTTCTTTCGGATAATACTTACTTCAAGCAGTTTTCTAAATAACATTTATTATGCCGACAAACATGGAGATGTAACCGTCGTATATCCACATACTGTTAAAAAATCGTTCAAGGCAGATCTAGCACTTGAGAAGCACTTTATTAAAACAAAAGACAAAAAAATTACCTTGTTGTCTGATCTTATTAATACATATAAATCAATTGTTTATGGTTCTACTCACTATGCAGTTTTATTTTCCCCGCTTTACGATAAAAATAAAATGTTCGAAGGAATTATTGGTGCAGATATTGACTTGAAAAAAATTAGTTCAATTATTCAGCCTTTTAATGACCTTAAGACTAAAGATCAGTTTAAAAATGTAGATTTTTACTGTCTGACATCTGCTAAAGCTTTAGTTTTTGCAGGCCCTCAAAATGTTGAATACGGGGCTATTCCTTCTTTTATTCCAAAAGATAAAATAGAAAGTTTCCTAAGTCGACTCAAGAAAAACAATTATATTATTAATGATCTAATTCAGTTTGGTAATTCCAAATACTACATAACTACTGTTCCTTATACACTGTATGGTAAAAAAATAATAGTAATGGGTGTAAAAACTTATATAGGCTCAATTGA